>DMBA01000390.1:0-3620 GCA_003446315.1 Ruminococcus sp.
AATTCCAGCAGCAGACCGCCCCAAAAGCAGATGCCGCCTGCTGTACGGATCAGCTTCCCCTGGATCAGGACACTCAGCAGTGCCAGACTGCTGATGAACGCGCCGCCGCATGCCGTCAAAAACCGCTGATAGATCGTTTTTTTCATATGCATGCCCGACCTCACTCAATGATCTCATTGCTGCTTGTAAAGCTGAATTCCTGCACGACCAGAAACGTACCGTCAGGCGGGAGCTGCGGCTGTGCAGCCGGCGCAGCGGGCTGGGGCTGTTGTATTTGCGGCTGTGTTTGTTTTGCAGTACCGGTCGTTTCGTCTTTCCGCAGCAGCGTTGTCGGCATACTTTCTTGTTTTTTTGCGGGAGTAAGCGGAGAAGTTGCAGTAAGTTTCCCGCTTTCTGCCCGTTTGATCTCAGCTTTTCGTCTTTTGATTTTACGGGTAATGCCCTCTCTTGCTCTGCGTTTATTCCGCTGATTTTGCTGCAATTCATCGCTTTGATGTTCTGTACGATCCTGGATCTCCTTAATGCCCTTTGCGGCGGAGATACCGGTGACAATACCGAACATCTTCGGAATTTTCAAGACAAAAAACAGAATAATTGCGAGAAGGAACAGCACCCCCGAAGCGATCAGAAAGATGATCGCCAGTGTTTGCAGGGATTCAACGCCCATCTGCTTCACTTTCCCTTCGCCGTACTGAACGCTGCTTTCACAGCGGTACGGGTATCTTTCATTTGTTCCTGAATACTCTTTTTCATCAGATAAACCTTGTCCGACTCATCCTCAGTGGTATAAATGGTATCCAGATTCTCAATAATACTCTGAAAAAGGTCTTCCATCTCCTGTTCCGACACGCCGTCGCGCTTCAGACGTGTTGCGTAGCGGTGCAGGGTACTTCTTGCCATTTCGAGCAATTCCAGCCGCACGATCTCAGCTTCGTCCTCATCATTTGCAACCGTTCCCATGAGATCCTGAATATTATAGAACAGCTCTTTATACATGCCGTCATCGCTGACCTCATTCAATCTTGTTGCAATATCGCGGTAAAAGATGCCGACATCCCGATAAACCTTGGCGAGATTATAGTCGCCGAAGGAATCGTCCGCCTTATCTGTCACGACCTGGAACCATTCCACCGCATATTTCGAACGGGTGACCTCATTATCATCCTGATAATAATACCAGAACATTTTACCCATTTCGAAGCAAATATCCACATATCCGGGGAGATTTTCTTCTTTGGTCAGTTCCGTGCGGTTGTTGATGATAATTTTCTCCATTTGCTCAGCTTCCTCATCCGTAAAGACGGGATCGCCTTCGCCGTTGGTTTTATATGTTTGCAGCAACCCGAGATAAGCGCGGGAATCGCCCGCCTTTTCGGGAATGCTGATTGCATCCAGATATAATTTGATTTTGTCCTCATCGCTGGAGCTTTGGGCAGCACTGTCAATCTGCTGATCGTATCTGTCCGCAGCGAGTGACCGCGCCTTGACATTGACGCACAAACCGGCGATGCCAAACCCGACAGAGAGCAGCAAAGTTGTGCCGAAAGCGATGGTTTTCAGCCATGCTTCCTTCTTTTTTCTGCCGCTGATGATGTCCATATGTTCGAGATCATACAGCAGCTCTGCGCAGGACTGATAGCGTTCATCTCTTGCGCGTTTGGTACACTTCTGAATGATCTGGTCGATCTCCTCAGACAGTGCGGGGTTAATGAGACGAACAGACGTATTTTCCACAAATTTTTTCTGCGGATCCACGCCTGTCAACAAAGAATACATTGTCATTCCGAGCGAATAAATATCTGTTCGGACATCTGTTCTGCCGTCACCGCCATACTGTTCCGGCGCAGCATAACCCGCCGTACCAAGACCTGTCGTCTCACCGGAATCGTAGACATATTTTTTCGCAGTACCAAAGTCAATAATAATCACGCTGCCATCGGGTCGGAGCATGATATTGGAGGGCTTCATATCCCTGTAGATAATATTCTTGGAATGCAAAAAGCCGAGCACATCACAAAGCTGGATCGCCCACTCTTTGACATCCGCTTCACTTTGCGGCATCAGGATCGTTTCGCCGGTTGCCTCATCCTCGACAGAACGGGTATCTTCCAGCGATCTGCCTTCGATATAGTCCATAATGATGATATATGTATCATCCTGGTCAATGACCTCGGCGATCTCCGGAATTTTCGGATGCTGTCTGCCGATATCAATGAGCGTATGGATCTCAGCGATCAGATTCTGCTGCACAACATTATAGTCATTTTTTCCGTCCTTGCGGACTTCCTTGACCGCCCACATCTTGTTGGCGCTTTCCACAACTGCACGGTAAACAACGCTCATTCCGCCTTTACCGATCACGCCTTCGATTTTATACTTACCCTCTAGCAGTGTGCCGGGTTCCAGCACGGCATTTCACCCCGTTCTCAAAAAGTTCGGACAGAAAGAACTGATATATTATCCGTTTCGTAACGCTGTTTATTCAGTTCGATCAGCGCTTCCATATTCTGCCGCATCTGTTCCGGATCGACCATCACAGCGGGCTGCATATACTGAAAGATTTCGGCATTGCTGACTTCATGGCGGAAACCGTCACTGCACAGCATATATACAGAATCCTTCTTCACCTTACCGGTAAAGAAGTCAGGCTCAATATAATCAGAAGCACCGATGCACTGCAACAGAACACTGCGCCGCGGATCGGTTTTCGCTTCTTCTTCAGTCAGGACACCCAGTTCGACTTCGCGTGCAACAACGGTTTGATCCTTTGTCAAAACCGTAACGGCATCTGCGATTTCATAAGCACGGGAATCGCCGACATTCAGAATATAATATTCTGTTTCGGTCAGCATGATAACGGTCAGTGTCGTGCCGAGCGTAATATTCTTCTTTACGCCGTAATCACTGATTTTGCGGCTGGCGATCTGCACAAGTTTTTCCCATTCCTGCCGGATGATATCCCCGCGAATGGAATCGGCACAAAGCACCGGCAGGCGTTCGAGGATCCACTTATTGAAGATATTCACGACCGTGGCACTTGCGACCTCGCCCTTTGCATAACCGCCCATACCGTCGCACATAATGCAGACCGCAATATTGCCGCATGCGGTCTGCACAAGTTTCGCACCGAAGCTGTCCTGATTTGTTTCCTTTTCAATGCCGACATCCGTAGCTGCTGACATGATGAAATTCAAGGCAGTTCCCTTCTTTCTCATCAGACCATTGTAAATCTGAATTCTTCATCGGCGCACAGGAAGCGGTCGCCGTCGGTCAGCGGATATTCTTTTCCGCCTTCCAATTCTGCACCGTTGAGGTAGGTATGGTTCAGGGAATTCAGGTCTACGAGATAATAATCCTCACCGCGTCTGACGATATTTGCATGCGTATGTCCGACATTTGTATTATCGCTCACATTGAAATCGAGTCCGCCGGTATCGCGTCCGATCCGGACAAGATCTTTTTCAATCTGCATACGCTGATGTGTCTTGATCCGCACAAGGAAATACCTTCTGCCGGAATTCGAAGAAAGCACGGTCGTAGCCGGGCCGGACACATTATTGGAAGGCCGCAGGACAGTTGTGCCTTTTGAAGCAAACTGCTGCACATCCGGAATATCGGTT
>DMBA01000390.1:3712-15637 GCA_003446315.1 Ruminococcus sp.
CGGCATTTGCGCAGGCGAAGCCGGTTCCATCGGCACTCTGGAAGTATTCAGAACCGTTGTTCCGCCCTGGAACGCTTGCTGCGGAGCAGGCGGAACGGGCGCTTGCGGCATCGGAGCAGGAGAAACCGGCTGCTGCATGGGCTGCATCGGATTCGGCTGCATCGGCTGCATCGGCGGCTGCTGCATCGGATTCGGCTGCATCTGCGGATTTGCCATACCGCTGCTCAGAACGGTAGTGCCGCCGAAGTTCAGCGGGGCAGGATTTGCAGGCATCTGGGGAGTCACCTGCGGGGGCATCTGGACAGGCGGAACCGAAACCGGAGGCGGGATCTGCGGTGCATCGGGCAATTTCTTTGCGCCGTTTTTCAAGCCGGCAAGACCGCCCTGAAAACCGCCCGGAGCCTGATCGGCTTTCTTCTTTTTCTGCGAGCCTTTCTGCGAAGAACCCTTCTGAGAAGAACCAAACAGTCCAAACAGACCCTTCTTTTCCTTTTTGCCGAGGTCTTCCGTCGGAGCGATCGGCGGAACATAAACCGGCGCAGTCGAAACGGTAATGGTATCGGGCACCTGCTCAGGGGTCTGCGGCTGTGTCAGCGGGCCGGAACCGTTCTGCGGAACAGGCTGCTGCGCCTGCGCATTGATCTGGTTCTGATCCGGACGCATCAGATTCATAGATGCACGGATATTGCTGAGGGAGAAGCCGCTTTCCGATTTGATGATATTGCGGACGCAGTCAAAATAGCTGATGCCGCCGGAATTGACGGAAACATAGCTTCTGTCCACGACATCGCGGAAGAAATCGAACAGGGAAACCTGATTCTGATAATGCTTCAGCGGCACACAGATAAAGGAAATTGTGCCGTCGAGCATATTGATATAGACTGCATCCGGCTCCAGCATCACGCGCTTGGAGTCGATCATATACTCATCGAAGCCTTCAATGGTACTGACGAGATTGAGGATCATGCGGCGGAACTCATCCTGAGAAAGGGTGCGGATGAGGTACTCCTGCAAGGTCACCTTACCGGTCACATCATACTGAAAGGACTGACACATGCCGTTCATTTCTTTGATGATGATCGGTGCAAGACCGATTTTCTGATCCTGATTATTATTGATCATCTGGATCGAGACTGTATCAAATTCTGTGATCGGCTGATTCACATCATAAACAGCGTATACGCTGCTGCCAAGCGGTATTGTCGGTAACATATGCAATCCCTACCTTACTCATAGATCTTGACGACAAGAAACTGTTTTATTCCATCTTGCGTCACCAACGACTTTCCATTTCTGCTGAAAACGCTCATTTCATCAAAATCAGGTTCAATAACAACGTTGCTATTCTCATCAATGCATCCCCATTTGCCTTTTTTGCAGAATGGTGCATAGCCTAAATTAAATGAATCGGCATCTTCATAAGTTGCGTCCATGATAACCTCACCGGATTTTGAAATAAAGCCCCATTTATCGCCCTTGCGGAATGCTGCCGGTTCTTTGGAAACAAACCGTCTGATTTCGTCATAGCCATCCGAGAGCTTCTCACCGTTGGTATCATAGATATAATACTTCCCGTCTTCAACAGCAATAAACACGCCGTTTTCGGAGCAGAATCCATATTCATCCATCACGATGTCATCAAATTTGAAATCCGTGACCTTTTCAAAAGATATATTGATAATGCCCCATTTACCATCCTTCTTCACGGCGGCAATATCATTTGCAAAACACCCTGCATATTCATATTCAAAGTGATATTCTTTCGCTTTCATATCAATATAGCCATATACGCCGTCTATTTTTGCAGGCGCATACTTACTTGAAAACGCGCCGAGTTCTTCTGCCGGATGATCCGGAACAAGTTTCCGATAACCGTCTTTTGTAATATAGAACCATTCGCCGCCTTGTTTCACGGGAATCAGTTTGTTCATAAACAAGCCGATATCTTCATAGTCAAACGGAATCGTCATTTTATTATTTGTTTTCAGCAAGCCGTATTTTCCGTCTAAAGAAACGCGCGCATAGCCATCTTTACTTGTACCTTCATATTGGAAGCCTGAGAATGTATCGAATTTCGTTGAGAGCGTAGAATATTTTCCTTTGAGCTCCTTGATTTTCTTAATGATATCTTTATTATCCGGAATATATGCTTCCGCTTTTTGAAGAGTTGCAAAAGCCTTGGAATAATTCATTTTGCTCAAGTAGCGCTCTACAAGCAGCAAATATGGCTTAGGCTGTTTCGGATCAATTGAAATTGCATTTTCGCACGCCTTTACAAACGCCCCATTATTGTCAAGCTTCTGATAAAGCTCCGCGATCTCCATAGCAATATCAAATTCTTCCGGATGATATTCAAGTGCCCGTTCATATTCTTTCACTGCATCTATGTACACCTTTTTCGATACATAAGATTCAGCATTTTCAATATGTCGGTTATACTCCGCATTCAATTCATTCTTATACTTTGCGACATTAATCCATGACATTGTCAATAACAGCAACATCACGGCAAGAACCGTCACAGGAATCAATTTTTTCATGAATTTCACTCCATCATCATCAGAAAAATGAGAAACACAGAAAGGCCGAGGAAAATAAACGGCGCCATTGCAAGTGTAGATTTGAGTTTTGCTTTGCGTGCAATCAACATCCCAATACTAAAGACAGCAGAGAGCATCAGGGAATACATCATCACCTGAATGATACCTGCCACGCCAAAATAGAAGCCAATAACACCAAAGAGTTTCATATCGCCGGCACCAATGCCGCCTCTTGAGATCAGCATGCAGATCAGAATAATGAATCCGCCGACAAACATACCCAGCAAAGCGCCGGAGAGAATCGGAATCACATTATCCGGACTCTGGATCACATCAATTATAACACCGACAGCACGCACAGCCAGCAATATCAGCATAAACTGATTTGGTATTTTTTTGACCTTATGGTCGATCCATGCAACGCTCAAAACGACATCCCAAAGTATAATATACTGTATAACAGAAAAAAACGGATGCGAATGCTGATGCTGCATCGCCAAACTGAACACAGCAATCGCACAATAGCAGATCGCTGTGATCACTGTGAGCTTTTTATGTTCCTTCAAAACTGTCAGAATCGGTGCTTTTTTTTGATCCAGATAGTTGACACTCAGCCACGAAATGATACCGGCGAACGCAACAGAACAAACCAATCCGATACAGATCTTTAATATTAATACACCCATGTATTTCAAACTCCTGAGGTTTGGCGAATTTTCAAATTATGTCTCATCCGTATCTGCCGGAAGTGCAATTTCAGTAATTTTCTTTTTGCTGCTTCCGCTTTCCGGACGAATCCAGGCAGCCGTTGTTGCAACTTGACGAAAATGCAGATCCGTATCAATCATTCCAAATGTCATACGTTTTGTGTTCAATGTGTACCGCACACAAAGTTTCACGGAACGGCCATCCATCAGCAATCCGGATCCTTGGAAATTCACGGAATCCGGATCAATACCGGTTGTTTCATAAAACGCATCCAGATCACCGCCAGGAGCCAGATATTTTGGCATCAGGCAATTGCAAATCAAGGGAGAAGCAACTGCAGAAAAGCCGCTGCTGATCATCGTTTTGCCGAAGACCTGAAGAATCATCTTCATCTGATCCAGCGGGCTGCTATTTTCCATTGCGGTTCGAAGCGCATCACAAAGATCTTGTGCCTGAGTTGTAAGACTCGTCACATCTTCTGAGAAATCTGTAATGTTCGTCCAATCCACAGACGCGCCTTCAACAGTACTTTCAGCCTCACTGCTAAATTGAATAATGCTGCCGATCGCCGAATTCATCTTTTCTGCCTGTTCTGATGTAACGGTATTCGTTGTCCCGGTAATCACGGAAGCGAACCCGAACTTATCCATCAGATAGAAATATCCGGAAATCTCCTTTGCAGTTTGACCAAGCGCATACTGCATATTCGCCTGTACGCGAATAATCATAGATACAAAAATAAATGCAAGTATAGTCAACATAAAAAATGTCAGACCAAGAACAGCGTCAATTGCAAAGGCTCCGCGATCCTTTCCCGAAGTTTTGCATCTCATGTTTCGCACCTGCTTTCTGTTCAAGAAGCAATCTCTGATTTTTCAAATGTCAAATCCACTGCTTCTTCCATAAATGCTTTCGTTTCATCACTGTTGTCTTCCGAATAAGCGATCCAAACAACCGGAACTTGTTTATAGTCCCCGTTCTGCATATCTGCCACCATGTAATAAGCAGCATATGAAAGCTCTGCTGTTTCACCGTAGTTTTCAATAGACATAGAGCCTGTTCTGCGGATCACATCATTCCCAAGCATCGTTTTTTTCTCATCCGTATCCACATTACACACGGATCCTACTTCACCGGCAGGAAGTGTCAGCGCACGCATGTCTTCCAAAATATCATCAAACAACATTTCCGGTGCATCATCCACAGTATATGTTTCATCCGGGTGAGCATTTGCATAATCCGGCACACAAATCAAGGAATAAAACACTGTTTTATCCGAATCGGTCTTATATCTCCAAATTCTTTTATGTGCTTTATTCGCAAACTGAAAGACACTGGGAATATGCATTTTGTAGTCCTTAATAGACGAAACGATATCCTCTGTCGATTCACTTTCAGAAGATTCTTCTGCCGCTTCCGTTTCGGCAGCACCGCTTTCCTCTTTCTGCTCAGTTGCCTCGGTAACAGCAGCAGAATCGCTGCTGCTGTTACCAGTCTCTGTTTCTGCCGTATTACCGCTGCCGCATGCACTAAGCATAGTCATCAGAGTCATGCATACTGCAAAAATACTGGTTTTCTTCATTGATTATTTCATTCCTTTCATTAATAACCGTTAATGCCATTATACTTAATCGTCACAGATCGTCCGCCGAGGTTGGAGAAATCCAAATCCAGGCTGTCCTCGCCAGTTCCTTCGTCCACAGTATCACTGACACACCACGGGAACAAGGTACCAAGCTTCAGATCCGCATGTACTGAAACAAGTGTATTTGCTGCAATCATCTCAAAATCGCCGTTCGCCATGTCTTCGTCTGCAGGATGTCTGACATTTGCCTGAATCAAAGCAGCAGCACGCCGGAGCATCTTTGTTTCATTTGTAGCTGCATTCAGCAGCACAAAGATCTTGCAGTACTCCTTATAATTCAAAGTCAGACCGCCGCTTGTTGCAGCCGTATCAGCACCGTTTGTCACAACGCTTCCAACATCGGAGCCAGCGATACTTTGCATTGTACTGGAAACAGTACCCTTAATAGATTCAGATGCCGCATCCATTTGTCTGTGGAGGAAATCCTTCATATTTCCAGCGGATTCATGTATTGCACCGGAAATATTATCTGTCATTGTTCTCTTAACATCATCCAGCTTCGTCCGAATTGTTTCTTTGAAGTCTTCCAGTATACCTGTAATGATGCCGACATCGCCTGTTTCAGCATTCAGCGGCGCAATTAAAGCCTGCGAAATAGCAGAGGAATTAATTGTACTGCCTTCTCCGCCAAGGGCGTCCTGGAACTTCGGAACGATTTGGTTCATAATTGAGGTTTTCAAAACGCCGGACTGCGTATTAAAGAAATCAGTTGCAATTTCTTTCAGTTTTCCGTCATTCATTCGATCAAGGCTTTCCTCAACAACAGCGAACGCACTGTCTACTGCATCAGATACAGCCTGTTCTGCAGTTTTTCCGTCAACACGCATCATTTGCGGAACAGACATCAGTTTATTGACCAAAGGTGTAACCAAAGTACTTTCAATCGCAGCTCTGATCTGTTCTGTCTGCTCCTCAATATACTCATTGACCAGCCCCTCCAATTGCGTTGCGTAATCAGAAACATGCTGATCTGCTGATACTTCCAGGCTGTCGATCGTACTGTCAATGTGTTCTTCAAGATGGCTGACTGCTGTATCGACCACTTCTGTGATCACTTCTGTTGCCACTTCAGTCGCAACTGTTTTCAGGGCACCTGCCGGAGAGCAAACAAATGTCGTTGCGTTCTTATAAATCGCAACATCCTTGCCCTGATGCAGCAAATGCAAATCCCATGCGCTTTCTGCCAATGCAATACCGATTGTAATGCAAGCCTGCACAATCGGGACACCAATGACAGTCCATCCGGCGATTGCCGTTGCAATTTCAAGTGCAAAGGACTGGATATCCGCAGCGGTAAATGCATAGATCGCATTCAGTGCAAACCGGATTGCAAAAATCAGCGCATCATTCTTGGTGAGGTTTGCATCCAGGTTTCCGTCGCCCCAAATAATGAACTCAATTTCCTTGCCATACCATTCTGTATTGGTATTCAGTTGCTTCGCAGCGCCCTCCTGATTGGTATAGCCATTGAGCAAAACAACATTCGCATCTCTCAGCTTATCTGTTCTACAGGTAAATACTTCCGTGAAATATTCTTCCATATAGGCAGTGTCTCTGATTTCCGTTCCAATATTCGCAATCAGTTCCAACAGCCCTTTCGCAGCCGAAAGAGAAGCACCGGGATCAGCAGAATCATCATCCGAATCCGGAAGATCAACACCGCTGACTGCATACGAATCCGGATTCAGACCTCCCAGCGATTCTTCATAGGAGCTCTGGTAATTCTGAATCTGGTACAGGAAGTATGTTTCACCATCCTCGCCGCCGCTGGGGCAGGCAATCGGTTCAGAATCAGGATCTTCCTGTTCCACTTCCTCACCGTCTCCGGCATTATCCGCCATAGAAGCACCGGGCGTTCCTTCGCTGACATTTCCGGCAGCCTCTTGGATCTGCTCATATTCATTTGCAGTATCACTGTCTTCTGCCAAACCTTGTGACTCGATTGGATTCGCAATATCCTTCAAAACCTTTACAAACTTTTCAGAAGGCTCATCTTCCGGCTCGCCATCCAGGATCTGCAAGGTTGAAAAATGGGAAGTATCCACATTGTGTACAAACTTGGTGTCAATCAATGTCTGTGCCTTAGTGAGTGCCTCGCCGCCGTCGCTTGCCACACGGTTTTCTTCGAAATCGCTGACACCGCTGAAATCAGGCGGCGTCGGAAATGCATCATCGGGTGCATACAAATCAATCAACGTTCGCTGGATGATATTGGCATCAGCGAGTTCAGCCAAATCAGACATAGTCTGTGTCCGGCAGATCTGCTGTTCGAGGTACTTGATAGATTCCATGTCTGCTATCATAGTATCGACCTGTTGTTTGATTTCACCTGCTCTTGCCTTTAATGCATCAACATCTTCCTCATTGATTCCTTCCGTTGCCGTGTCAATATCATTCTGCATACTGGTTCTGGTAGAGCTGGAATCCACCTGGTTGATGGATGTTTGCCATGCATCCTTTGCTGCCTGAACGTCATGGATCTTATCCTTTACAGCCTGAAGGGCAGTGTCCAGATCGCCAAGGGTTTCCTGCATGGAAAGGAGATAGATATATGCTGTGCACAAGCAGCCATAGCCATCGTTTTCAAATTGATCTGCATAATTGTTATAGAGGTCACGATTGCCAAGTGCACTCAGGAAATTCGAAAACGCAGTGTTGTATACTTCATCCAGTCGATTCTTTACAGCAACGGAAGCCTTTGCTTCAAACACATAGTTCCGCAAAGAGCCGCGGTTGATCTCATCAATGAAATAGGAATACCAGTCAACGCCGGCTTCTTCATCGTCACTATATTCGTCCTGATAATAGTTATACACATTCCATTCCAGAGCATTTTCCAATCTGCTGATCTCATTTGTCAGATACGCATAATCTTCACGCCATCTGACATAATCCTGAAACGCACTAATGTTGTCATTGATTCGTGTTTGCAAATTATAACGTTCTTTTTCACTGTTCCAGGCATCGCTTTCGGACAAAGAAGAATCTGCAGCAGTCCGATCCAAAATGCTTTTCCATGTGCCGCCATCCTGAATGCGGGACATTACCGGGTACTCAAAACGATCATCTTCATCATTATAGTTTACAACCGCATTAAAAGAGGATTCTCTATAGTCCTCGCTGTCAACATCCACGTTTACCTGAATACTGCCCATCGCCGATTCAAATTGCGCACTGCCGATATCATTGGTCACATTAATAATTTGATTTCGCGCCTCGATCAAGGCATCCAGCTTTGATTCCATATCGCTGCGGGACTCCTCAGGTCTGCTGGTAATATAACCATAATCCGTAGAAGACTGCAAAGTGGAATAATCAATTCCGCTTTGGAACGGTGCACTCACATAGAGGATCTTGCTTGCCGTCATATACTTATACTGTTCTTTGGCAGCCTCAATCATCATTGTAATTCCGGGAGTACCGCTGGAACCTGCAAACTCATAAAAATCGTTCCAGCCGCTGCCGGAATCGAGCGGAAAACCGGCAACAGGATTATATCCCACCTTCTCCGGATGCTCCGGATCATTACCAAACAGCGCATAGTATGCCTGCATGCACGGATCTTCCAAAGATTCCAATGTCTTTGTGTAATCAATCTTCTTTTCAACTGCATCTGCCTGCTTAGAAGAATTCTTGAGAAAATCCAGCTTTCGGAACAGGGTGCTGACAAGCGAAACCGGACCCTTGTACTTCATATAGTCAATCACCTGGCGCTTCATTACAGCCGGATTAGCAAGTGCGCTGCCGTCGACCGGCGTGTAATTGAATCCATCAATCTGCATTTGCAGGAAGTTTGACCATACAGTTTCAGCGTCTCCCTCTGGCTGATCGAAGATCATTTCCACAAGTTCATTCGCCATATTCTGCACATAAGCGGATTCTCTGTCAGAATCATTATACGCAATCTGAGATTCAATCGTTTGTTTAAAGTATGCCTTCAACGCAGGCTTGAGATCATCTTCAGACTGTGCAACGGCAAATAAGCCGTACATATCCTGCAAGATCTGCTCATACTCAGACATTGCGGCATTCATTGTCAAGTCACCTGCACTGGCGATGGAAGCCTTCGCAGCCTGCAATCTGCTGGCATCAATGATCATGGTTGAATATGTGACCATCGGCAGCATGATGAGGCACAAAAAGATTGATATGGAACCTTTAGCCTTTCTCATAAAACGAAACATATTGCACCTCCTCAGTTCAGTCCAAGCGTTGTTCTTGCTTCATTCAATTTTTGTTTAATTGCCGCAACATCCAATCCAAGCTTTTGTGCCAGTGTCTCCAGAGCATCCACAGCGAAATCGGTTGTACGAATAAACTCATCTGTATCATTCGCAGACGCTTTTACTGTCACTGAAACACCCGGAGCATCTATTCCAAAATAATCCAAGAGAGCAAAACTCAAAAGCGGCTGTGTCAGTTTTACTGTCACATACTGTACAACAAAGTAGTTCGCAGCGGAGATTTCAGTTGTAACATCACCCTCTGCGCCGATAATCGAATTCTCCGCAACCATATCCGAAAGAATCGTCTGAAATGCTTCTTCATGTCCGGAAAGCGGGTTAGAACTCCAATAGCGATATGCTCTGGATTCAGAAAAATTCGGATCAAAATTGATATGAACCGTTCCGCCGAAAATATTATCACTCGTCTCAGCTTCTGCCGGCAAATCAGCTTCTGTCGCACCAGTATTATAAACTGAGTTGCTTACCAAGTCAATATAGCCGGGATAAGCGATCTCTCTTGCAGCGAGCAAACCCACTTTCTGTGCATAAGCAGCCGCTGATGTATACTGTAAAACATACAGTCCAACATAGATCAGAAACCCAAGGCACAAAAAAACAACTGGGTAAATAAAGGCTGCTTCCACAAATTCGGCTGCACCGCTTTCTGATCGCAGCATACCAACTCTTTTTTTATATTTTTTCATGTGTTTCTCCGCCTCCTGCTCCGGAATGTTTTGTCCATGACCGTATATAACGGTTTTTCACGCGGCAGTATCATCGTTCTGCCGCATGAAAAGCCGGCCATCCACGGCATGGTATGGATGGCAGACTAATCGCAGACAATCAGATTCCTGTTGAGAAAATAGCATCAATCTGCTCCTTGATTCGCTCAAAAATATAGCCAATCAAGCCTTGATCGTTGTCAAAGACCGCACTTCTTTTTGTCAAAATTGAAACAAGAAGTGACGCAACAAGCAGCGCAATTGCCATTAACACCACAGATTCTACTGTCTCCATACCGCATTCTTCATCGCGGAGCTGCAAAGCCTTACGCTTCACAGTATAATAAGCATTGAAAACGGCAACTGCCATTTTATCAATCATTGCTTTCTCCTTTCATGCTGTTACGGCATGGTATGAATACATGCTGTTATTGTTTCGTTATTAGTCTCCGCCAAAGATATCATCCAGCTGATCCTTGATCTTATCAAAGATGTAACCAACGATACCGTGCTCACCGAATGTTTCACTGTTGCCGGTCAGGAACTGAATGATCAGGACTGCAACGATGATTGCAATAGCAATCAGGATAACAGCCTCGATAGTCTCCATACCGGACTCCTCGTCGCGAAGAGCTTCGAACTTACGCTTTGCAGTGTAATATGCATTGAATGCTGCAAGTGCCATCTTATCCATCATAACCTTTTCCTCCTTAGAGATTGAAACCGCTGAGCATCGAAGCGATCATGGGGACCACAACGACGATCATGATACCGACAAACATAAGCATGTTCGGGATCAAGAGTTTCTGGGAAGCGATTTCACCTTTTTGTTTAGACAACTGTTTTTTTTGTTCCCATGCCTCGTCCGCCATAATCTTCATGGAGTTGATCGACTCAGAAGCTCCACGGTTCACGGCCTGGACATATATCGAAGAAAACTTTCGTATTTCTTTGATACCACATCTGGATGCGAAGGATTCCATTGCGCGGTCAATCGCCATACCTTCCTGAATATCTTTTGAAGTAATGCGCATTTCCTCATAGAGTGCTTCCTCATGGTTGGAATTCGCAACCTCGTCCCACGCTCGTCTGACAAGCATGCCCGCGTTAATCAGCATTGTCAGCTTAGAAACCATTTTCGGGAACTCACTCAGGAGCTCGTCTTTTTTGTTTGACACAGAAGAATTGATTCCCATGCGCAAGCCAAACGGCAGAATAAACATCAACACAACACCGATGCCTAAACCCATGAGGGATTTCATCAAGCAAACTAGTGTCAAGCCAATCGGCGCAAACGTTAAAAACAGCGAAATAACACCGGCATGCGCTATATAATAGTATAGCTCCGCATTGGCTCTGCCAAACACTTCCGAAAGTTTCTTCATTTCTTCCAATGCTTTTTCACTGGAAGAAATCTTCTTCTTTTTGACTTTCTCGAACACATCAATTGCGCCGAGTCCGATAAAGTAGAGTTCTTTCAGCGTAAAAATGCCATCATCGACATCTTCCAGAATCTCGTTGAACTGATCTTTATACTTAAAATACAAAATCATCCATATGGCTGCCATCACTGTTGCGACCAGTACGCAAACAGTCATCAACAAATACATACCGTCACACCCCTTTTACACTTTAATATCAACGATCTTGGTTCCCCACCAATACGCAAAGACGAAAATCGCAAGCGCAAAGAGCTTCACGCCGATGACAAGAGCGTTTACAGAGCCATCGCCGAACGAACGTGTCAGGATCGACATGACCAGCGGCATCACAGCAAGTACATTGAGCTGGTTGCGCTGACCGGTCACCATCGTCTGGATCTCCAGTTCAATTTCGATCTTATCACTGATCATATCTCTGGTTTCGCGAATAACCTTCGCAACGTCGCCGCCGAGGTTCGATGAAACGTCAAAAACGCCGGCAAAGCTCTTTACATCATCCAGACCGCTGCGTACAGAAAAATCATTCAGCAAATCTTTGATCTCAATGCCCTGGTTATCGTGCGCAGAGCAAATAAGCTGCAATTCCTTGGTGATATAGGCATCTGCACCGTGTTCCACGACCATATCGGAATAAGCGGCATG
>DMBA01000295.1:0-365 GCA_003446315.1 Ruminococcus sp.
GTTTCCGCATCTGCTTTTCGTGCATTTGCACGCAACTCTTTTTCCATGTCTCTATTATACCATATTCACGTAAAATATTCAAGAGATAATTGGTATATCAATAGTATAATATATCTGCATTGGCAACAAAAACGCCATAGTATTTCTGACTGAGTATCAGAAATGCTATGGCGAAAAACTTCTATATAAGCGCAGTACTTATACTGCGGCTCTTTTTTCTTCAATTATTCATCGTCATCTGTCTTGACGCTTGCGATAACCTCATCCAGCAGGTTCGCCGGCAGCGGCTCATAACGCAGGAATTCAAATGTGAATTCGCCCATGCCCTTCGCAACCTGACGCAGATACATCGTGAAATCATGCAT
>DMBA01000295.1:556-5666 GCA_003446315.1 Ruminococcus sp.
ACGCTCAGAGAACCGATCGGCTCCAGCATGATCGGATCTGCCTGCTTCATGCCTTCCTTGAATGCAATCGAAGCAGCCGTCTTGAATGCCATTTCAGACGAATCAACCGGATGATAAGAACCATCCACAAGCGTTGCCTTCAGATTGACAACCGGGCAGCCTGCCAATACGCCCTTCTTGACGCTGTCCTGCAAGCCCTTTTCAACTGCCGGGAAGAAGTTTCTCGGAACTGCACCGCCGAAAACCTTCTCCTCGAAGACCAGTGTTTCGCTGTCGCACGGCTCGAATTCAATATGCACATCACCATACTGACCGTGACCGCCGGACTGCTTCTTGTGCTTGCCCTGCACCTTGACCTTCTTGCGGATCGTTTCACGATAAGCGACCTTCGGCTTCTCCAGAATCACATCTACGCCGAATTTGCTCTTGAGCTTTGCCTTGACAACATCCAGATGCTGATCGCCCAGACCGGAAAGGATCTGCTCCTTCGTGGTGACATCCAGATCATAAGAAAGTGCCTTATCTTCTTCCAGCAGACGCTGCAAGCCGGTGGAGATCTTTGCTTCATCGCCCTGTGCGCCGGACTTGACTGCCATGCGGTAAGTCGGGTTCGGATAAGATACCTTTTCATAAGAAATCACGCGCTCCGGTGCACAAAGCGTATCACCGGTGTTTGCGGAGATCTTCGTTGCGACAACAATATCACCGGCAATTGCATTTGCAACTTCGGTCTGCTTCTTGCCGAGCATCGTATACAGCTTGCCGATCTTTTCGGTCGCTCCCGTTGTGGCATTGACCAGCTCCTTATCCGGCGAAAGTGTGCCGGTAATAACCTTGATAAAGCTCATCTTGCCGACGAACGGGTCAGCAACTGTGCGGAATACAAATGCGGACACCGGTGCAGATGCATCGACCTTGACATCTACTTCCTTGCCGTCCTTATCGGTTGCCTTGAGTGCGGCAGCATTGGACGGATCCGGCATATACTTCAGGAATTCCAGCAGCAGATCGCAGCCGGCAGGATTGGTGCAGGAAACAGTGAACACCGGCATCGCTCTGCCTGTACGCATCGCTTCGTGAATGCCGTGGCTGATCTCTTCCTGTGTGAAGGCTTCGCCTTCAAAGAACTTCTCCATCATCTCATCGCTGGTCTCTGCGACTGCTTCACTCAGCGCATCCAGCAGGGAATCTGCCGTGATGCCTTCCTTATCGTTCAGCACGATGCCGGCAGCATCCGCTGCAACCGATACACCCTTCTTATCATAGGTGTAAGACTTCATTCTGCCCAGATGCACCAGCGATTTGAACTGGTTGTTCACAATCTCCGGCACGATGACCGGGCAAACCGCTGCACCGAAGTTTTCTTTCAGGGAATCAAGCGTATGATAGAAATCCTGATTCGGGTCGTCGATCTTTGTCACGACGAACAGGATGTGCTTTCCGAGTTTCTTTGCGGCATTGAATGCCTTTACCGTTCCGACATGGACACCGGACTTTGCGGAGACACAAATGATAACAGTATCGCCTGCATAAAGACCTTCGTTCGTTGCTGCTGCAAAATCAAGCAAACCGGGAACATCCAGCAGGTTGATCTTGAAATCACTGTATTCAAAGCTCGCAAGTGACAGGTTGATGGAATACTTGCGCTTGATCTCTTCCGCATCGTAATCGCAGACGGTATTGCCGTCAGCAGCTTTGCCGATTCGGTCGATAATACCGGCGCGATAAAGCAGCGCCTCAGCGAGGGCGGTCTTTCCGCAGCCGCTGTGACCTGTGAGCACAATGTTTTTAATTTTTGCGGTGTCTAAGTTTTTCATTGGTGAGACTCTCCTTACTGCCGCTGCACGGGTACATATCCGATGCGAATGAATTTCGGAAGCGCGGGGGTGTTGGGGTGGTGCGGTACCCTGATGCAAACGAATATTACTCCTATATTATACCATGTGTCAAAAATCCTTGCAAGTGTGAATTTCATTTTCTGCCTTTTGACGAATTTTGAGCTCCGTAATTATGCACTTTGACGGAAAATTCCTGACAAACTTGTGAAGAAATACGATAGAACGTCTATCTTAAACAAAATAACATATGATTCAGCATGTTTTTCGCCCGCTTTCTCATGTCTGCCGATGCTTTTATACACGATATGCAGGGGTTGTCTGCATATTTTTGCGAAAAATCGTTTACTCTCCATAAAACAGCACCGCGAAATTTGTGCAAAACAGAAAATTCGCAAAACCACTTGACAAATATATCGAAGTGCGATATAATACAGTCAGATACATCGAGGTTCGATGTATCAAGCTGCAATAGATCGGAGTGAAATATATGACTGACAGACTCAGGCGCGTTTACGTTCCCATGACCGAAACCGGCTTCTATATTCTGCTGTGTCTGCGGCAGGAAATGCACGGCTACAGCATCGGGCAGCGCGTCAAGGAAATGACCGACGGTGAAGTGCGCATCAGCGCCGGCACCATGTACGGCACACTTTCTAAAATGGAAAAAGACGGGCTGATCGCTTTCACCCGTGAAGAAGATAAACGAAAACTCTATCACATCACAGAACTGGGAGAGGAGATCCTCTCATTGGAAATCAACCGCATCAAGCGGCTTTACAAGAACATCGGAGGTGTTTGATATGGGAGGCAGATCAAAGGATATCAAGCGTGTATGGAGATACTACACGCTGGCTGATTACGAAAAAGAAGAACAGTTCCTGAACAATATGTCTGCACAGGGCTGGCGGTTTCTCGACACAAACGGATTCCGCTATACCTTCGAGCGCTGCGAGCCGGAACAGGTCGTCTATCGCATTGATTTCAGCGGGCTCGGTCTCAATGAGCGCGATGACTACTACGCCATGTTCAGCGATTTCGGCTGGGAATATTTGCAGGATTTCAACGGATTCAGCTATTTCCGCAAGATCGGCTCCGGCATTTCTCCGGAAGACCTTGAACTATTCAGCGACAACAGCTCCCGCCTCACTATGATGAAACGCATCATTTTCACAAAGCTGCTGCCGATTTTGGCATTATGGCTCGGCATTGGTATGGGTGCATCCATGAACTTTCTGAGACAGATCCGCAATCATACAATGGACAGCCGCGACTGGACGGTCGCAGCCGCTTACTTTGCGCTGCTGGCTCTGGAATTTGTGCTGACGGTGCATATGATAAGCGGATTTGCACGGCTCAAAAACAAATATAAAAAAGAAAACTGAACGCATAAACCGGCGCTTTTGGCATATCCTATCCGCAGAAAGGATGATGGATATGACACGACTCATTCCCTCTCAGGGCGCAAAAGAACCTTCCAAAGCCGTCTACCGCGAAATGACTGCACATGCTTCCCGCAAAACAAATGTCTGCGCAACGACCGCTAAGGCGTTTTTCATTGGCGGCGGCATCTGCCTCATCGGTGAGATCATCCGGCAGATGCTCCTGCGCACCGGTATGGAACCGGATCATGCCGGCACATGGACTTCTGTGATTCTCGTCTTCTGCTCCGCTGTGCTCACCGGCACGGGTCTCTATCAGAAGCTCGCAAAGCACGGCGGTGCCGGTACGCTCGTTCCCATCACCGGCTTTGCAAATGCAGTCTCTGCTGCGGCGGTTGAAGCCAAAACAGAAGGCTTTGTGCTCGGAGTCGGGACAAAAATCTTTACCATCGCAGGACCGGTCATCCTCTACGGAACTGCCGCTTCTGCCCTCTATGGGCTGATCTATCTGCTGCTTTCCAAACGCTGATCTTCCCCCCTTCTGTTCTGCTGCCGTCTTCAAATTCTATCTATATTCTGCATTTCGCATTCTGCATGATGCCGCCAAAATAGTGATATCCCCGAAAATTTGCGCAGCACCGTGACATTTTCACCAAAGTATGCTATAATATAATGTGGTTCGGAAACGACCGATTTATGGATGAATACAGAAAGGAAGATCGAAATGGCTAGCGCAAACGGCAGACGTAAAAACAATTCCAACGGCGCTGTGCTCCCGATTGCAATTATCGCAGTCGCCGGCATCGCTCTGGGCATTACGTTCATTGTGCGCGGAAATGTGAACCGTTCCCGCATCAGCAGCAATGACCTCATCGCCGAACAAACAACTTCTACTACTACCACAGAGGTGACCACTACGACCACTGAAATCACCACCACCACTACGGCTCCGCTGCCGCCCGGTTCTGTGACCGGCATTTCACTGACCTTCTATTCCGCACAGCTCCATGTCGGGGATGCGCCCGTGATGCCGTGGGTCACCATGACCCCCGAAGATGCGACCGATGTCAGCGAAAAATGGGAATCTACGGACGAATCTGTTGCGACCGTCGATGAATACGGCCATATTACGCCCGTCGGCGACGGTGCATGCATCATTCGCGTCACTTCCGTCAATAATCCCGCTGTCTTTGCAGAAGTCAGCGTCACCGTCGGGGATGCCGCCGCTGCCGCCGCAGCCACTACCACAACAACAACTGCAAATCAGACTGCCGCGCGTACCGACATCGAAGTGAAAGACGGCATTACCTATGTGCAGGGCGTGCTCATCGCTAACAAAACGTATCCGCTGCCGGCTGACTATAACCCCGGCGGTCTGACACCCGAAACACAAGCCGCTTTCGACGAAATGGCTGCCGATGCTGCAAAGGACGGTCTGAGCCTTTCCATCTGCTCCGGATTCCGTTCCTATGAGCTGCAGAATCAGCTCTATACCAACTACTGCAACCGTGACGGCAAGGCTGCCGCTGACCGCTATTCCGCACGCCCCGGTCACTCCGAACATCAGACCGGTCTGGCTATGGATATCAATATGGCAAGCGATGCCTTTAATGATACGCCGGAAGCAAAGTGGCTCGCCGAAAACTGCTGGAAATACGGCTTCATTATCCGCTATCCGCAGGGCAAAGAGGAAATCACCGGCTATAAATATGAATCATGGCACTGCCGCTATCTCGGCAAAGAATGGGCGAAAACCATCTTCGACAGCGGCAAAACGCTGGAGGAATATTTCAATATTGATTCCAAATATCAGGAATAATCCCAAACCCGTTCTGATGTGATATCGGAACGGGTTTTTTATGGGAGCGGCGAAAACAGAGCATCATAAAAAAA
>DMBA01000142.1:0-2399 GCA_003446315.1 Ruminococcus sp.
ATTCAAAAGCTGTGCAATAAGCGGTGAAGCTGCATGGTATTTATAATAGCAGCTGTCATGTGCATGTTCAAATCCCAACATAATGCACATCTCCTGCAAATCACGCTTATTCAGCGAATTAAAAGATGATGAACCGCAAGGCACTCCAAGCAGCAATTCAAAATTGCCGAAGGAATTCAGCGATGCAACACCGGTTCGTGAAACCCGCATCGGATCCCATTCCGATTTGATCTTTTGGGCTGCCGCATCTATATATTCATTCTTTACAAGATACGGGTTTGTATAAGATTGCCGCATCACATGACTATACGAATTCAATGCGACCTCACCGATAACCATCAATACAAGACCTGCCGTAAACCAGCCGCGTTTCTGCGGTTTCGCAATACGCAAACCATACAGCCCCAGATATAATGCAACATATAAAGCCGAAACAAGCGGAATATCCGTTGAACCGACCTTTGCTGCACAAATCAAAACCAAAACCGGAAGCGGAAGTGTGAGCAGCAGGGAGACGATCAGCTCCCGAACCGACACTTTTTCTTCTGCCAGACATTCCGTATACCGCCATCCCATATACGCCAGCATCAGCGGAACCAGATATGCAAAACGATCCACTGTTCCGCCGGGGAAATGAAACCCGTGCCACATAATGTTCAGCGGCTCATACCACAAACTAAACAGCAGAAAACATGTCATCGCAAAGCAGAAAATCCGTTCCCGCAAATCAATCTTTTTTACTGTCAAAAACGGAAGCGGCAGCATCAATACCAGCATGCTGCTTGCCAGAGAGGGCGGATGATTGTTCACAATCGGGAATATCAGGGATGCAAACTGCCCCAACAATCTCGGCAATGACTCATAAAATCTTGTGAAAGAAAGCGTTCCGGAATTTGCGCGTGCTGCATTGGATATTTCCAATAATACCGGGATGAAAAACAACGCACACATCGCTGCACTGATGACCGAAAGCCCGATAAATCTACCCGCTTCTTTCGGGATCTCACGCAGCGGCTTCCGCAGCACGATCATCAGACCGATCCAGCAGAATCCCGTCATCATGCATGTGATAAAGCCAATATAAAAATTGCAGAACAGGGAAACCGCCAGCGCAATCGGATACAGCCGGTAATCCCGGTCGCGTACTGCACGGATCAAGCCCGCCAGTACCAGCGGTGTCAGCGAAACCGTATCCATCCAGATGATCTGCCAATAACTCAGCAATGTCCAACTGCAAAGCGCAAATACCGTTCCGAAAAGCGGTGCAAAAACAGTCAGCTTCGGTTTGATCGTTCTGACCATCACAGTGAAAGAAAGCCCTGCGATACCATAACGAATGCAAACAGCCAGCATCAGCCACACGCGGATCCATCCTTCCGGCAAGAGAATACTGATGAGATTCAACGGGCTGGAAATATAATACGAGATCATCGGGAGCAGACTGATGCCTAAACCGGCTTTCCATGTATATAACAAGCTGCCGCCTTCCCGCACAGTCTGACGCAGCATCATAAGAAACGGATAATACTGTGCTCCGGCATCGCCGATCAGAACGGTTTGGTCGCCAAACAGATCCAAACCGTTTATGGCAAATACGCCTAGTATGATGGCAAACGGAAACAAAAACGAAAGCAGATAATATAATCCGTTTTTATTTGTTTTTTCCTTTTTCATGCATTTTTCCCCATATAAATATTCAGGACGATCACTGCTGCAAGCATCAGGATCATGATGCCGAGTGCGATATAATCCCGCATGCCGCTTTTGAGCTGACGGAGTCTTGTTCTGCCTTCTCCGCCGTGATAACACCGGCATTCCATTGCCAGAGCAAGCTCCTCTGCACGGCGAAATGCCGATACAAACAACGGGATCAGGATCGGCACCAGCGCATGTGCACGCTGCATCAGATTGCCGCTTTCCATATCTGCACCGCGTGCTTTCTGCGCCGACATGATCTTGTCCGTTTCTTCGATCAGCGTCGGAATAAACCGCAGCGCAATCGTCATCATCATGGCAAGCTCATGCACCGGCAGATTCAGCTTTTTCAGCGGCGAAAGCAGTGCTTCGATCGCATCTGTCAGCACGATCGGTGACGTGGTATAGGTCAGCAGTGAGGTGCCTGCGATCAGCAGACAAATGCGCACCATCATAAAAACCGATGTCTGCACGCCCTGCTCTGTGATCGTCAGGAAATGCCACTTGAAATAGACATCGCCGTCTTTCAGCAGAAACAAATTCAGCAATCCGGTCACCAGCAGGATCGGCACGATCGGTTTCAGACTCTTGATCAGCATTTTCGGCGGGATCTTTGAGCAGGCAGTTGCCAATATGACAAACAGGAATCCTGCGATCAGCGCCGCAATATGCTGTCCCCAGAACAGCATCACCAGAAACAGCAG
>DMBA01000142.1:2547-8173 GCA_003446315.1 Ruminococcus sp.
CTCGCCCCCTTTCAGCCGTTTCAGCAGCATCTCCGCACCATATTTGACTGTGTATACTTCGTCATCAAATGTGATGCCGCGCTCCCGCAGACAATGAAAGACTTTCGTGATCTGCGGCAGGGCAAGTCCCAGTTCTTCCAGCGAATCGCCCCGCGCAAAGACATTCGAGGGTGTATCATAGCACACGATCTTTGCATGCGACAATACCAGCAGCTTTGAGACATATTTTGCAACATCTTCCATACTGTGCGATACCAGCATGATCGTGCAGCCGGTGCGCTTATGATAATCATGCAGCCGTGTCAGGATCTGCGTGCGTCCCTTCGGATCCAGACCTGCTGTCGGTTCATCCAGAATCAGCACTTTCGGCTCCATTGCCATCACGCCTGCGATCGCAACACGCCGTTTCTGTCCGCCGGAAAGCGCATAAGGCGGTTTTTCCAGCAGTTCTTCGCGCAGTCCGACCGCTTCGGCAGTTTCCCGCACGCGGCGGTCGATCTCCTTTTCATCCAGCCCCATATTTTTGGGCCCAAAGGCAATATCCTTATATACAGTCTCCTCAAAAAGCTGATATTCCGGATACTGGAACACCAGACCGACCTGAAACCGTACCGAACGGCGGTCTGCACCTTTTGCCCAGATATCCTGTCCGTTCAGCAGGACTGTGCCCTCTGTGGGCTTCAAAAGCCCGTTCATCATCTGCATCAATGTGGACTTTCCGGAACCCGTATGCCCGATGATCCCGATGAATTCACCCTGTTCGATTTGTAAGTTCATGTGATCGACCGCTGTTTTCTCAAACGGCGAGCCGATGCTGTATGTATAAGTCAGATTCTTCGCTTCAAGAATCGGCATTCTGCATTATTCCTTTCTGCGGACTGTTTCCGCTGCGATCATTTGCCCTGTATCAGTGCGGCAATGGCATCTGCACATGCTTCCGCCGTCAGGATCTCCGGACTGAGATCATATCCGGCTTCCCGCAGCATCCAGCACAATTCCGTCGGCTGCGGCACATCCAGACCCAGTTCCCGCATCTCTGCTGCGTGCGAAAAGACCTTCTCCGGCTTGTCATCCATTTTCACAGTGCCGTGGTCGATCACGACCACACGCTGACACTGTGCAGCCTCATCCATCTCATGTGTAATCAAAATGACGGTGATGCCGTAATCCCGGTTCAGCAGCTTGATCGTCCGCATGACCTCTTTTCTGCCCTGCGGATCCAGCATAGCGGTCGGTTCATCCAGCACGATGCAATCCGGACGCATCGCAATGATGCCGGCAATTGCAACGCGCTGCTTCTGTCCGCCCGAAAGCTGATGCGGCGCGTGTTCCCGATACTCATACATACCGACTGCATGCAGCGCCTGATCGACCCGCACGCGCATCTCGTCGCTTGGTACGCCTAAGTTTTCCAAGCCAAATGCCACATCTTCCTCCACGATCGTCGCAACGATCTGATTATCCGGATTCTGGAACACCATGCCGACATGCTGCCGCAATTCCATCAGCTTTTCCTCATCGGCAGTATCAATGCCTGCTGCCGTCACCTTGCCGGATGTCGGCACCAAAACCGCATTCATCAGCTTGGCAAGCGTTGATTTTCCGGAACCGTTGTGTCCCAGTACGGCAACGAGCTCGCCGCGCTCAAATTCCAGCGAGATGCCCTTGAGCACCTCTGTCCGCTTTTCCGGTTCCTCCTCATTCGGATAGGAAAAGTGCACATTTTCTATTGTTATCAGTTTTTCCATCGGCAGTGCCGTCCTCCGTTTCAGCGGGGCTGCTTCCCCGTATTCTTTCCGCGCATGCTTCTTCCGGAATCATTTCAGCAAGGACAGAAACAACCGGTCAAGCGGTGTCCGGTCTGCTGCATCTTGCTGCACCGGCAATGCTGCTGTCATGCGCTCCAATTCCGGGATGCTTTCCTCAATATATGCATTCAGCTCCGGTATCACCGGTTCTTCTCCCAGCTCCGGTGTCTGCATTTTCCGGCAGACAAGTTCATCCGTGATCTGCCGGATCTCCGGTGCAAGCATGGATTCCGTCAGCTCCGAAAACAGCATCGGCGGCGGTGTACCGTGCGTCAGCACCCAGCGACAGGCGAGGATCGGACGCAGTACATAAAAATATTTCTTCACCCGCACCGTATCGCCTTTGAGATATGTCCGGTAATTTGTTTTTGCCATGCTCAGATAATGGTGACTTCCCGATTTCACAGAAAAATACGAATCCGCGATATTTTTCACATCCTGCCAGATATCGGTCGTGCGGTATATGATCGGAGAGGCACACCATTCAAAAAATGTCGGATTCGATTTATACAGCAGCCGCAGTGCCTTTTGCAGATCCCAGCCGCTGAGATCATAGATCTCGTTCAGTTCCCATTCGATCACATCCCGCGGCGGCGATAAGCGCAGATAATCTTCGGTCTGCCGCACATAAACAAAGCGGACATCATAATCGCTGTCCGGCGAGGGGAATCCCCATGCACGGCTGCCCGATTCCACCGCATGCAGGATTCTCACATGCTCTTTCTGTTCGATCTCACCGAGCTTTTTCATGATCTGTTCGTGAATATCCATCTTCATCCGTTACCCTTCACAAAGCGTCCTGATCTCCTGTTCCAGCAGCATGAACACTCTTGCAATCTGAAATCCGTCTGCTGCCGCATGATTCAGGCGCACTGTCACCGGCATCATCAATCTGCCGTTTTCTGCGCGGTAAGCGCCCCAGTTGATGATCGGGCTGAAATACAGATACCCGTCCGGCAGTTCCAGATGCAGGGCATCGTAGGACAGCCACCGCAGACAGGATGCATCAAACCAGTTCGGATGATTTGCGCTGTCCAGCCCGTATTCCCGCGTCTGCCGTGCCGCTTCAAGATCGGCAAGCGCCCGCGCATAAAACACCGCATAATCCGGATCATATTCCGTATATGCGATCGTAAATGTTTCCGTATCATCGTGAAACACATATTGCGCCGGATTGATTTTATCCCAGCAGAGCAGCCGTTCATTCTGCCAGTCCCATGCAAGACGGTAATCTTCACGGGCATTGAGCGCACGGCTCAGCACATAGAGAAAATTGATGTAAAAGCGCGTATTTGTGCGCTTGGAATATGCTTTCAGCTCTGTAACATCCAACCGGCTTGTCACGGATACCGAGCATTTGCAGTCCTCTGAAAAATGCCGGAACACACCGCGCCGGTAATAGGTTTCCATGTCAACTATTTGATAGTTCATTTTTCTACATCACCAATCAGTTTGCCGCATGCCCTGCATACATAAAATGTATTCGGGATCCCCGCCAAACCGCTGCCATCATGCGGGATGACGTACCCGCCGGCTTCTTTCATCTTTTTCTTCGTGACCGGCAAAAATGTGTGCTGCATGAAATAGGACTGTTCCAGCCAGTACATCCAGCCGCCTGTTTTTTCCATACTTCCTAGGAATCCTTTTGCCATTTCTTTGCCGCAATAAGGGCAATCCATCGCTTACTCCTTTTCATCAACGGTCTTTCTGCATACGCTTTTCCAGACGGTACATCAGACCGTCTTCCGGCTCTGTGATGCCGTTTTTATAGTCATAGCCGAGATGCCGGTAGAAATGCACCGCCGTCAGGGACGCGGGGATCTCAATGCGGCATGCCCGTTTTGCATATTCATCCTGTTCCAGTGTTTCAATGAGCTTTCGTCCAAGCCCCCTGCCCTGATATTCCGGCAGAATAAAGATTGTCAGCAGGATACTTTCCGTTTCGCTGCCCCAGAACGGCGCAATTGTGCCTGTCCCGACGATCTTTTCACCGTCACAGATCACATACATATGCCCCTCTGCGGCACGCTGTTTCAGCACCTCTGCGTTGTGTGTCTGTTTGAGGTGTTCAATGTATTCCGGCGGATAATCGCGGCTGTTGCTGATTTCTGTTGTCACCGCAACGACCTCTGCCGCCGCTTCTGCATCCGCTTCCGTAAACCGGCGTATTTCCATTTTTTCTCCTTTATTTCAATCGCAGTCTGCTAATTGGTATCTAAGATAGATTTGAAACGGGGCGCTGCACCTTTGGAATCCCATTTTCAGAAAAGTAAGCAAATATGTGTTTTCCACTTACACCGCAAAGCCGGAGTTTAAGGGCAAAGCCATCATGATAAATCCACCGGCGAACTTTAGATCAACGGCTGTCGGCACTGCCGACTCCGGCGGGCTTCAGATCAACGGCTGTCGGCCCTGCCGACTCCGGCGGACTTTAGATCAACGGCTGTCGGCCCTGCCGACCCGACCCAGATCGCAGTTGCACCGCAGGGCAGAGCCGCCTTTGCAAGCTCCACCGGCAGTCCGATCTCATCTGCCGAAACCGTTCCGCCATGCTGCGGGACGATCAGACTGTGCAGCAGATAGCCCATTACTGACGGCGAAAGACCGGTTGTGTAGCTGTTGAGCAGGAAAAACAGCGGGTCATCCGAAAGCACATCCATGCACGCTTCGACCAGCCCGTAAATACTGTTTTCCAGCTTCCAGATCTCGCCGCCCGGCCCTCTGCCGTAGCTTGGCGGATCCATAATAATTGCATCGTATTTCTTTCCGCGCCGCGCTTCTCTGCGAATAAATTTCTCGCAGTCATCGACAATCCAGCGGATCGGTTTTTCCGTCAGACCGGAAGCAGCCGCATTTTCACGCGCCCACTGCACCATGCCCTTTGCCGCATCCACATGGCAGACCTCTGCGCCCGCCGCCGCACATGCAAGCGTAGCGCCGCCCGTATATGCAAAGAGGTTCAGCACTTTGACCGGTCTGCCGGCATGTTCGATCTTCTCGCGCATCCAGTCCCAGTTGACCGCCTGTTCCGGAAACAGTCCGGTATGCTTGAAACCGGTCGGCCGCACGATAAAGCGCAGATCGTGATACTTGATCTGCCAGCTCTCCGGCGGTTTTTTGTGATATTCCCACTGTCCGCCGCCCGATTTCGACCGGTGATAATGCCCGTCTGCATGCTTCCAGAGATCGGTCAGCGGCGGTGTCTGCCAGATCACCTGCGGATCCGGCCGGATCAGTGTAATATTGCCCCAGCGCTCCAGCCGTTCGCCGGATTTGGTATCAATCAGGCGGTAATCCGCCCAGTTCTTCGCAATTCTCATATCAGTTTTCCTTCAAATCATATTCTATGCAGCCGGTACATGTACACAAAACCGGTCATGTGATGCCGTTTCCCGAAAAACGCTGATACTGTTCTTTCGCCTACCGGAACGGACTGCCTCCCTGATCGGTTGTGCGGCATCCGTTCAGCGTGAAATGACCGTCTGCTGTGCCGATCACAAGATAGCGTTTCTCGTCACCGTTTTCTGCGCAGATACACA
This sequence comes from Ruminococcus sp., assembly GCA_003446315.1. GTDB lineage: Bacteria > Bacillota > Clostridia > Oscillospirales > Ruminococcaceae > Firm-04. The sequence goes on from DMBA01000142.1 coordinate 7,895, forward strand.
ACGAACCGTCGTGCTCCGTCAGTGCATGGCTGTATCCCCATGACGGCATATGGAACACATCGTCATAGGCGAACCTGCCGTTCTGTACTGCCGTCAATTCCAGTGTAAACACGCCGGATGTCGGGCCGTACCGCAGAAAGATCTGTTCCCTGCTGCCGTCGCCGTCTACATCATAGAAGGCGGTGTCAATGGTCAAGGGGGCACTGTACAGCATCCCGAACCACGAACTGAGCACCGCTGCCGGTACAACAGCCAGAATCAGGAACAGCAGCCACAGCA
>DMBA01000044.1:0-11111 GCA_003446315.1 Ruminococcus sp.
GGGGAATTCTGCCCGTTTTTCAACACATCCTGAAATGCGAAAAAGCCGCGCCCGACATGATTGAATACGCCGTCAATGACGACACGGATCCCATTTGCATGCAGCGCATCGCAAAGGCGTGCAAAATCAGCATTGGTGCCCAGACGGCGGTCAAGCTGTGTGTAATCGTGCGTATCATAACCGTGTGTGCCGGATTCCCAAAGCGGGCTGAAATATATCGCATTGACATGCATCCGCTTGAGATGCGGGATCCATGCATGGATCTTGCTGATGCGGTCAACCGGTTCTCCGCCGGGATTCTCTCGCGGTGCACCGCAAAGTCCCAACGGATAAATTTGATAAAACAAAGCAGATGATTCCCAAGACATTCTGATTACTCCTTTGGTGTTAATGGATTGCTTTTTGACGTAATTTCGTTGAAATCACGATTCTTCCAAAAAATATGTTGCTTCCATGTCCGCAACATGCAGCGCAAATGCAAGCGGATAATGCTCAAATGCACGCCCGATGGTATTGGGGTCTTCCGGGCCGGAAAATCCCATATGCCAGCGGATCGCCATGGCTTCTTCCCGCCGCAGATGCATGAAAAACTGTATCATAAACACAGATTTTTCGCCGTGGCCGTATGGCAGCCGGTCATCAATCTTATAATACGGCACTTTTTCCCATACGCCCTTCTCATTTTTGGCATTCCGCATCTCGATCGTGTAAAAATTCATTTTACAAATATCATGCAGCAATGCCACGATCGCCACACTTTCTTCCGAATATTCCGGTATCCGGAACGGTTCTTTGCAGCGTTCCCGTGCTAAGTATGCCACCAAATTGTGATACACATTCAGCGAATGCTGCAGCAAACCGCCTTCATAAGCACTGTGATACCGGGTGCTTGCCGGCGCGGTGAAGAAATCACTCTGATCGGAAAGCATATATTCCAGCAGCTTATCTGCGCCGGGACGGGTGATCTTTTCCTTGAAGATCTGAATGAATTCTTCCTTGTTTTCCGCGGGTGTCCGCTTCTCCATTTGCAGCCCTCCTTTATCTCAGATCATTCTGTTTTTTTACTTTCTCATCAGTTACCTATATTATACTACATTTTGGTGCTGTTTGCAAGTTTTGCCGAATCGGAACAGCAAAAGACGGCGCAGATCCTCTCCGCGCCGCCCTTGTTATTTGATTTACCCCAATACAACTGTGACTTCGTGCGCGGTGCCTGCTTCCATAACCGGAACGACATTGCCTTCCACTGCCTTGCCGTCAACAGTCAGCGACTTCACACCCTTGGAAACATGGTTCGGGTTCTGAACCGTGATGTTATAGGTTGCGCCGCGGAACTTTCTGGTTGCGGTAAAGCCGTCCCATGCCTTCGGAATGGACGGGTCGATCTTCAAGCCGTCGAAATCTGCCGCAATACCGAGAATATACTGCGAAACTGCGACAAAATTCCATGCTGCCGTACCGGTCAGCCACGAGTTCTTGCCTTCACCGAAGCGGCTTGCATCTTTACCGGCGATCATCTGACCGTAAACATACGGCTCTGTCTTGTGCAGATCAGAGATTTCCTCATTGAATGCCGGTGCGATCTTGCTGTAATATTCAAATGCCTTGTCACCTCTGCCGGCATATGCCTCTGCACAGATGATCCATGCATTATTATGCGTGAAGATACCTGCATTTTCCTTGTAGCCGCCCGGATAAGTGGAGATCTCACCGTACTGAATGTAGTACTTGGAGAATGCCGGATTGTTCAGCACAAGGCCATACTTGGTGTTGAGATACTTGTCAATGGAATTGAGCGTCTTGATATCAGCGCCTTCTTCCTTGCCGATCTCGGACATGACTGCAAAGCCCTGCGGCTCGATGAAGATCTTGCCTTCTTCACATTCCTTGCTGCCCATCTTCGCACCGGAAGCGTCATATGCACGCAGGAACCAATCGCCGTCAAATGCGGATTCCATGACGTTCTTCTTCATCTTGTCGATCTCAGCCTGTGCTGCTGCCGCCTCGTCATCCTTGCCCAGATGCTTCAGGATGCCGACATAGGTCGGGCCGACATAAGTGAACAGGGTTGCGACCATGACAGACTCTGCGACCTTCGAATAACCGCCCTCATCCTTGAATTTCGGGTTGGTATAGGTCTGGAAGCTCTCGCCCGGCTTATCGGAGAAGCAGGAGAGATTGATGCAGTCATTCCAGTCCGCACGCATTGCAAGCGGCAGACCGTGCGGGCCCAGATTGTTGACGATATGATAGAAGGAGACTTTCAGGTGATCCAGCATCGGCTTTGCCTTGGATTCATCGTTGTCATACGGAACCATCTCATCGAGAATGCCCCAGTCTCCGGATTCCTTGATATAAGCGCCGACGGACAGAATCATCCACAGCGGGTCATCGGAGAAGTCGCCGCCGATATCGGAATTGCCCTTCTTGGTCAGCGGCTGATACTGGTGATAGCATCCGCCGTCTTCGAGCTGTGTTGCAGCAAGGTCGATCAGGCGATCTCTTGCTCTGTCCGGAATCTGGTGCACGAAGCCCAGAATATCCTGGTTGGAATCGCGGAAGCCCATGCCTCTGCCGATGCCGCTTTCAAAATAAGATGCGGAACGGGAGAGGTTGAAGGTAACCATGCACTGATACTGGTTCCAGATATTGACCATCCGGTTGACCTTTTCATCAGAGGTGTTGACATTGAAGATGCCCAGAAGCTGATCCCATGCAGCTTTCAGCTCTGCAAGGCCTGCTGCGACCTTTTCCGGCGTATCGAATTTTGCGATCATTTCCTTTGCCTTGACCTTATTGATCGTCACGCCGTCTGCTTCGAACTTCTGGTCATCGGGCATTTCGACATAACCCAGAATGAAGATCAAAGTCTTGGATTCGCCCGGTGCAAGGGTGATCTCCTTATAATGCGATGCGATCGGAGACCAGCCGTCAGCAACGGAATTGGTTGCCTTGCCGTCGGTGACTGCCTGCGGATCGCCGAAGCCGTTATACAAGCCGATGAACGAATCGCGGTCGGTATCAAAACCATCGATGGTATCGTTCACGCTGTAGAATGCATAGTGATTGCGTCTGTCGCGGTATTCTGTCTTATGATAGATCGCAGAACCGTCGATTTCAACACGTCCGGTGGAGAAGTTTCTCTGGAAGTTTGTGCAGTCATCCTGTGCATCCCAGAGGCACCACTCTGCAAACGAGAAGAACTTGAAGGTCTTTGCAGCGCTGCCCTCATTGGTCAGGATCACCTGCTGCACTTCACCGTCATAATTCTGCGGAACAAAGAACGTAGCTTCTGCTTTCAGGTCATTTTTCTTGCCGGTGATTACCGTATAGCCCATACCGTGGCGGCACTCATAGAAGTCCAGCGCGGTCTTGCACGGCGACCAGCCCGGATTCCAGATGGTACCGTTATCCGAAATATAGAAATATCTGCCGCCCATATCAATCGGTACGTTATTGTAACGATAGCGGGTAATGCGGCGCAGGCGGGCATCCTTATAAAAGCTGTAGCCGCCGGCTGTATTGGAAATCAAGGAGAAAAACGCCTGTGTTCCGAGATAATTGATCCACGGATAAGGTGTTTGCGGGGATTGAATGACGTACTCCTTGCGTTCGTCATCAAAATGACCGAATGATTTCATAGTGTTACGCTCCTTTATTTGCAGTTATCGCATGTTGCATGCTCCACCTGCGCATGAGCTGCGCAGATATAGTATCATTATAGCACAAAATGCACAAAAATACAAGCCATGAAATTCACGAATTTCGCTCTCTAACCTCTGGCAACATGCACAAAAGTTTCAGAAAATAACTATTTCGACAATCATTTTTGCAAATCGGCAGATTTTCGCTTCGTTCGATTATGTGAAAAGTTTGTGAAAAATCGCTGTTTCCTCTTGCTTTTTTACAAAAATGTGGTATACTGAAATTAGCACTCAAAGAGGTTGAGTGCTAATTTCATTCCGGAAAGGTGATCGTAATGGAACAAAAACAGTTTCAGGCAGAATCCAAGCGTATGCTGGATCTCATGATTCATTCAATTTATACACACAAGGAGATTTTTCTCCGTGAATTGATTTCCAACGCTTCCGACGCAATCGACAAGCGTTATTTCCATTCCATGAAGGACGGCGGCAGCGGCATGAACCGCGATGATTTCTATATTGAGCTGCGTCCGGACAAAGATGCCCGCACCCTCACCATTATTGATAACGGCATTGGCATGACGCAGGAAGAACTGGAGCAGAATCTCGGTGTGATCGCACACTCCGGTTCTCTCGCATTCAAATCCGAAAACACACTCGATGAAAACACCGATATTATCGGTCAGTTCGGCGTTGGTTTTTATTCCGCTTTCATGGTCGCAAAGCGCGTAACCGTCCGCACCAGAGCAGAAGGCGCTGATACCGCTTATGTCTGGAGCTCCGAAGGAACAGACGGCTATACCATTGATACCTGCGAGAAATCCGATGTCGGTACAGAGATCGTGCTGGAACTGCTGGAAGATACGGAGGACGAAAAATATTCCGAATTCCTTGAAGAATACCGGATCCGTTCGCTCGTCAAGAAGTATTCCGATTATATCCGGTTCCCCATTCGCATGGAGATTACCCGCGAAAAGCTGAAAGAGGGGAGCGAATCCGAATACGAAACTCATGTGGAGGTCGAAACCCTCAACAGCATGACTCCTATGTGGAAACGCAATAAAACAGAGCTGACTGACGATGACTATAACCAGTTCTATCACGATAAATTCTTCGATTATACCGATCCGCTGCTGCATATCCACAGCCGCAGCGAAGGTACTGTGACCTATAACTCGCTGCTTTATATCCCCGCAAAAGCGCCCTATGACTATTACTCCAAAGACTACGAAAAGGGCTTGCAGCTCTATGCAAGCGGCGTGATGATTATGGATAAATGCGCGGATCTGCTGCCGGATCATTTCAGCTTTGTGCGCGGTCTGGTGGATTCTGAGGATCTTTCGCTGAATATTTCCCGTGAGATGCTCCAGCATGACCGTCAGCTCAAGCTCATCGCAAAATCACTGGAAAAATCCATCAAGAATGAGTTGACAAAGCTCCTCAAAACAGACCGTGAAAAATATACCGAATTCTGGAAGGCTTTCGGCATTCAGATCAAATTCGGCGTATATAACGGATTCGGTGTCAATAAAGAACTGCTTCAGGATCTCCTGCTGTTCCATAGCTCCGGCTGTGACGACGCAGAGGGCTACACCACGCTTGCAGAATATGTCACCAGAATGCGTGAAGATCAGAAATTCATCTATTATGCTGCCGGCGAAACCGTAACGCGCTGCGCAAGTCTGCCGGCTGCCGAACTGGTGCGGGATAAGGGCTATGAAGTGCTGTATCTCACCGAAAATGTCGATGAATTCGCCATCCAGATGCTCGCAAAGTATCAGGACAAGGAATTCAAGAATGTTTCTGCCGGCGATCTGGGGCTGGAATCCGATGAGGATAAGACCGCACTTGAGGAAAAGAACGAAGCTGCGAAAGATTTGTTTGCTGAGATGCAGAAAGCACTGGATGGCAAGGTCAAGGCAGTCCGTCTTTCCAACCGCCTGAAAAAGCATGCAGTCTGCCTTTCCAGCGAGGGTCAGATCTCTCTGGAAATGGAGAAGGTGCTGAACACAATGCCGACCGGTCAGAAGGTGCAGGCAGAACGTGTGCTGGAATTGAATCCGGAGCATCCGGTTTTCGCTACTTTGCAGCGTCTGCTGACCGAAGATCCCGAAAAGCTCAAAAAGTATACCGATCTGCTGTATCAGCAGGCTTTGCTGATCGAAGGCATGCCGATCGAAGATCCGGCTGCACTCAGCACATTGATCTGTGAGCTGATGGTATAATTATAAATAGTATCCAAACAAAAACAGCCGTCCGGCAGGGGAGTGAACACGCCTTTCCGGATGGCTGTCTTTTTTATGTGTTTTCAATCGTGATTTGCGCGATCCGCTTCCGCAGTCTGCGCCTTCTTCCGCCTGCGTTTCTGATGCAAAAAGGTGATCGTTTTGACCAGCAGCAGCCCGAAGCATATGCCGAAAAAATCAATCAGGACATCCAGCAAATTGCTGTCTCTGCCCGCTGAACCGCGCTGATGCAGCTCATCAAAAAATGCATATCCCAACGCCAAAGACACCGGCAGGACTGTTCGTAAAAATACGCGCACCCGTCGGCTCTTTTCATATTGCGGGAAATATCTGTGTGCAAGCGTTGTCAACAGCGCGGAAAGGATCGAAAATTCCGTGAAATGCGCAAATTTTCGAAACGCCATATGAAACCGCCGCCGCAGCACATTCACCGATACGCCTTTCATCACGCGGCGTATCGGAATGATCTCCAGCAAACGCATCAACACTTTTCCACTCATGCTGTGGGATTCTCCGTGGCTTTTCGATGAAAACCAGAAAATCACGCCCATCCATGACAGTGTCAGCACAAGCAAAACTGCTTTCCGCGTCTTGCTGTCGTTTATTTTTCCCAATTTTCCTTTTCCTTGCGCAGATCGGCAAGCAGGGTATTCAGCTTTGCTTCCGTTGCGGTCAGCGATTGCAGCACATAAGATGCGGTTGCATCCTTTGTCTCCTCACACTTTGCTTTCGTCTTTGTGAGAATCTCATGCGCACGGCGCTTTGCTTCATCCACAATTGCATTTTCTGCGATCATTCCTTTTGCGCGTTCCTCTGCGTTGTGAATGATGCTCTCTGCATTTGCCTGCGCCTCTTTCATGATGCGGTCGCAGTCATAATCAATTGTCTGTGCACGCTTCATTTCTTTCGGCATTGCCAGACGAATGTCATTCACCAGTTCCCGCAGGCGGTCACCGTCAATGACGATTTTATGTGCTGCCAGCGGAAATGCTTTTGCATTGTCCAGCATATCATCCATTTCATCCAGTACATCAAATACGCTCATTTATCCTCATCCTTTCCGATCGAATTTGCAAATTGCTGCACTTGTTCCAACAGTTGCCGCTTTGCTTCTTCATTCAGCGGTTCTTTGCGCGGTTTCTGTCGCAGCCGCTCTGTAATCGCAGACAGAATATTCGCCGGAACAAAGCTGCTGATATCGCCGCCCAGAATTGCAATTTGTTTCACAATGCTGGAACTGAGATACATATTTTCCGCAGCAGTCGTCAGGAAGACTGTTTCCGCTTCCGGACACAGCTTCTTGTTGCCGAGTGCCATCTGAAACTCATATTCAAAGTCTGTCACCGCACGAAGACCCTTTACGATCGCATCCGCCTTCACGCGCCGGACGTAATCTGCAAGCAGCTCATCTTCTAAAATGTCGATCACAATATTATCATATCCAACAATGACTTTTTCGATCATCAGCAATCGTTCTGTCAATGTGAATGCCGGCTTTTTATCCAGATTTGCCGATACCAGCACAATCACCTTATCAAAGAGCTTGGAAGCGCGGCTGATAATATCCAGATGGCCGAATGTCACCGGATCAAAGCTGCCCGGACAAACTGCCACACGGCGTTGTTTTTCGTTCATTTGTGCTGTCCTTTCAAGTTTGAGTGGAAATCAGAGGGTCAAACCATGTTTACATTTTTAATCCTCTTGCTGACTCCGATAAACACTTATTATTATTTTACCATATTTTTTCTGCTTTTGCAAGTGGTATTCAAGAATTGTTTCCGGTAATTTACATTCCGGCTCGTGTTCGCAGACGATTATGCCGTTTTTTTGCATTTTCTCCGCGAGAATCGGCAGAATTTGCGGCAGGATATCGTGCCGGTATGGGGGATCCAGAAATGCAATATCATACCGTTCGCCGGTACGCTGCAAGAAACTCACGGCATCCGAGCGCAATACGGCTGCAACTTCCGAAAAGCCGCATGCCTTGACATTCTGCTTGATGCAGGACAGTGCACGCGGGTCGCTGTCGATCAATGTTGCTTTTGCTGCACCTCTGCTCAGCGCCTCGATCGCCATTTGTCCGCTGCCTGCAAACAAATCCAGCACATTTGCGCCCGGAAAATCAAACTGCAAGGCAGAGCAAACTGCTTCCTTCACTTTATCTGTTGTCGGACGGGTATCCATTCCTTCCGGTGTGATCAAACGCCTGCCCCGTGCCGTTCCTGTTATGACTCTCATGATCGTATCCTTTCCTCACGGTTTCTTTGCATCCAGCCGCATGACTGTAAACAGCATTTTTGTTTTCAGCAACGTTTGCACATTGCCGCCGATCTTCTCAGCCGGCATATGCGCAATCTGATAAGTCGAGCCTTTATGACGCTGTCCGTGAATCATAACCGTCTTCATCTGTTTCTCCTTTTCCGGCGGCAAACGTTTCAAACTCCGCCATGCTGCCGCGGAATACATTTAGATCAATCAGCACATCGCCGCCCTCATAGCCATCCAGCATGCCCCGCGGGTTATACTGCCAGAACTGCCATTCCGGTGTCAGCTTATGAGAAGGGGATGTGAAGATGCTGCGGATCCAAAGTGTATAATCCAAATCGGTATCTTTCAGATACTGCTCCCAGCATTCCCTTGTTGTATAGATGATCGGTTTCTTGCCGTATACACCGCGGAAACGTGCCACCAAAATACGCAGGCTCTCCCGCACTGCATCCGCATCCGGCAGATTCTCCGAACGGTAAAACTCCAGATCAATCACCGGCGGCAATGCGTCTTCATCATCCGGCACGATCTTGCAGTAATTATCTGCCTGTGTTGCAGCGGAGCTATCGAAACTGAAAAAATGATATGCCCCGACATATAATCCGGCAGCCCGTGCATTTTCCCAGTTTGCCGCAAAGCAATCATCCACCGTGCCGGAACCTTCTGTTGCTTTCAGGAATGCAAATGTAATGCCTTGCTGCGCGATCACATCCCAATTCATTTGACCCTGATAATGGGATGCATCCACACCGCGCACCGGATAGCGCCGCGCCGACGGCATATTGAACCAGAGCACGCCGCCTTGTATCATCATTACTACGATTGCCAAAAGCAGCAAAAGTATCAGCAGCAAAAGCGCTTTGCCGCGCTGCCCTTTTTTTGTTTCTGCCAAATTGATTCCTCTCTCCGTTCTTTATTGTTTCTCTTTTTGAAATATGATCTGCACGGAGCGCATGTCTCCCCAGAGATTCGGGATCATGACACCACACTGCATCAAATAAGCACCTGTCTTTGCATATGAACTTTCGCCCATATTATAATAGTATACCCGTTCCGGCTCCAGACCTGCCAGCAAAATCCGGCGCGGCTTCATATTGGCTTCCGCCGTGATCTGCACATAAGTGAAAACGGCTTCTGTGCGGTCTTGCGAAACATAGATCCATGCATCATAATCCGCATGCATCTGTGCTGCATATCCGGATGGCTGAAACGGATCACCCAAACGATAAAGCAGCCCTTCCCGCACAAGATGACTGATCTGATGATACTGCGCGATCTGCTGTGGGATCTGTTGCTGCGCATGTTCATCCAACCGGCTGACATCCAGTTCATAACCGAATGTGCCGAACATGGCAACATGCGCCCGTGTTTCAAAAGGCGTATTGCGTCCCGTTGCATGATTCGGACAAACGCTCACATGAGAACCGATCGCAGAAGGCGGCATAAATAAAGATGCACCATATTGGATGCGAAGCCGTTCTTTTGCATCCGTGTTATCAGATGCCCAGATCTGCGGTGCATAATACAGCATGCCGGCATCGAATCTTCCGCCGCCGCCCGAACAGGTTTCCAGCAGGATCTCCGGATATTCTGTCACGAGCCGTTCCATCATTGCATAAACGCCGCACATATACTGATGCGGCAATTCCGGCGCATAAGCCTCTGTGAGCTGCCGGTTCATATCCCATTTGATATACGACACCGGAACAGTATCCAGAATTTGCTGCATCTGTTCCCAGATCGCTTCCCGTACTTCCTTGCGGGAGAAATCCAGCACATACTGCGCCCGCGATTGGGTGCGGCTGCGGTGCGGAATCCCGATCGCATAATCCGGATGTGCACGAAACAGTTCACTGTCCGGCGAGATCATCTCCGGTTCAAACCATAAACCGAACTGCATCCCCGATTTTGTAATGTGATCGGTCAGCGGTTTCAAACCACCCGGCAATTTGAGCGGATGGGGGAACCAGTCGCCCAGCGAACTGTCATCGCTGTCCCGTTTTCCGAACCAGCCGTCATCCAGCACAAACAGCTCAATGCCGAGTGCCGCCGCATGGTCTGCAATGCATTTCAGCTTTTCCAAATCAAAATCAAAATAGGTCGCTTCCCAGTTATTCAGCAAAACCGGTCGCTCCCGATCCCGCCATACGGAACGAATCAGATGCGTCCGAAACAGACTATGAAACCGGCGGGACATTCCGCCCAATCCATCTGCGCTGTAAACCAATACGGCTTCCGGCGCATCGAACGCCGCCCCCGCCTGCAACTGCCATGCAAAGCCATCGGGATGTATACCGATCTGTGCACGGGTCTGACAGAACTGCGTCAGTTCTGCTTGCAGCATAAAGTTGCCGGAATAGATGAGCGTGAAACCAAATGCCTCGCCCTGTTCCTCTGTTGTCTCCGGTCGGGTCAGCGCAAAGAACGGACTGTATTGATGAGAGGATGCGCCGCGCAAACTATCGGCACGCTGTTTCCCGTGCCGCAGCGGAAGCCGTTCCGCCTGACGTTCCCGCGCCCACGAACCATAGAGTGTAATCATTTCGAAGCGGTCATCATCTATATCAAGAGATGCGGAAAGCACTCTGGTCAGCCTGATCGGATCGGTTCCGTCGTTTCGCACGCGGACACTCCGGATCACAGCATCACTGTCTGCAAAGATTGTGTAGTAGAGAAAGACCGTAACACCGGTCGGGGCATCCTGCATTTTGATCTCCAGCGTTTCGCATTCTGAGCCCCATGTATGCGGCAGCCCTTCCGGTGCATGCTTGCCCGGATAGATCCGATGCGAAACATAACGCAAATCGCAGGCACGCCATCCTTCTGCTGTTTCGATCCCGAAAGCGGGTTCACGGTAATCGCCGGTCTCACCGCAGGGATATTCGAACGGGGCGCAATCCATGAAGCTCGCCCGTTCCCGATCGTTCACAGAAGGCACAAAGGGTGCGGTATC
>DMBA01000044.1:11281-11726 GCA_003446315.1 Ruminococcus sp.
CGGGTCGAGATAGGTTATCATGCGGATGCTCCTTTCGTCCGATCGCTGATTGAAAAATCTGTTTTGATAATACTATTATAACCGATTATCAGCATACAGTCAAGACCGCCGAACGCCAATTGCCGGCATCGAAAAATCCCGTGCTCGAAACGGCTCGAACGAGCAAAGCCGATCCGGCAAGCATCGTGTTCCGCCATCCGGCAGCCGGCATCTACCACCCTCTCTCAGACCCCTTTTCAGCCCTTTTTCACTGGGGGAGAGGCACTTCCGAGGCACTCCCCCCTGCTCAAAAACCCGCCTCCCGCCCCAAAAATCGGCACTCCCCTATAGAGGCGGGGTCGGAAGGGGGGATTGCTGCAGCAATGCCAACAACTTAAGCAAAAGCGGCGAAGCCGAAATAAAAGTTTTGGTTCGGCAGCTTGCTGACGAGAGCTTTCTTCAAAAG
>DMBA01000379.1:0-7485 GCA_003446315.1 Ruminococcus sp.
TTGACAAGCCCCCTGCATCTTTGGTATAATGAAAGCATATCAAAGAATCAGGGGGCTTTCTGTATGATGTGGGTCATCATTTTCGGCGGATTGGCGCTGCTTGGATTGGTCAGCGTCTTTTATCTGGTCACGCGGTTTCATCGGTTCGGCGGATTGCAGCGGATGGCGCAGCAGCACAAATTGCTTTCGTGGATGGCCGCAGCGGTTCCGGTGTGCGCCGTGTTATGCTTTTATTTTGTGAATCTGTTCACGATGTTTGTGGTGCTGATCCATCTGATGGTGATATGGGCGCTCTGCGATCTGCTTGCAAAGATCATCGGAAAAGCACGCAAAAAGGAGCAAACGCGATATTATGCAGGCGGTGCGGCACTTTGCCTGACGGCAGCAGTGCTGGGCAGCGGCTGGTATTTTGCGCATCATGTTTATGAAACGCATTATCAGTTTGAAACGCAGAAGGATCTGGGCAAAGCGCCTTTGCGGATCGTCATGTTTGCCGATTCGCATTTGGGCATCACACTGGACGGCGCATCCTTCGCCGCACAAACAGCGCAAATGCAGAAAGCGAATCCGGATCTGGTGGTCATCTGCGGCGATTTTGTAGACGATGACAGCACAAAAGCCGATATGCTGGCAGCATGTGAAGCGCTGGGCAAAATGCAGACCACATACGGTGTCTATTATGCATACGGCAATCATGATGTCGGATATTTCAACAACCGCGATTTCACGGCAGATGATCTGCGGGAAGCACTCACTGCAAACGGCATCATCATGCTGGAAGACAGCAGTGTATTGATCGACGACCGATTCTATCTGATCGGCAGATTGGACAATACCTTTGACCGTGCCGAAGCGGGCAGTCTGAATGCGGCGCTGGACAGCAGCAAATATCAGATCGCACTGGATCACGAGCCGAACGATTACGCAGCAGAAGCAGCAGCGGGATATGATCTTGTGCTTTCAGGGCACACACACGGCGGTCATATATTCCCGGCAGGACAAATCGGCTTGCTGATCGGCGCAAACGACCGGATCTACGGCACCGAACAGCGGGAACAAACGCAGTTTCTGGTCACATCGGGCATATCCGGCTGGGCGATCCCGTTCAAGACGGGCACCATCTCAGAATACTGTGTCATCGACATCACCGAAGCGCCCTGAGAACCGCATGGATGCACCATTTCCGGATTCCTGCATATGCTGTATCACAGACGTTACAGCGTCTGGAATCCAAAGAGAAAAGAGTGAATGCCATGATTATTGACGCAAGTTTACAGCCCGGCAACAGAGTCGGCTGCTGCGGCGGTTATCCGATGCCGCCGTATCCGCCGCAGCCTTCCCCGCCGGTTCCGCCGCAGCCTGTCCGCACGGAACCGGACACACTCCAGCTCAGTCTGACCACTGCACAGACCGGCATTGCAAACGGTGCCGCGATCCCGCTGACAGGTGTTGTCCGGCAGACCGGAAACGGCTTGCGGTATGATCCGGCGACCCGTGCCGTGATGGTTGAAGAAGCGGGCGTTTATACGTTTGTATGGCAAGTGCTGGTGCAGAATACCGGCGCAGAAGCCCCTGTCATTCAACTGCAATCGCTCAGCGGACAGCGGGTTCTGGGCACATCGGGCGCACCGGCAGAGGTTGCTGCCGCCGGCGTATTGCTCACCGGCTCCGCAGTTGCAGCGCTGCCGGAAGGCTCCGCATGGGTATTGGTAAATGCATCGGGCGCACCGCTGAATATTCCCGCGGTCGGGACAGCACCGGCAGTATTTGCCGCATCCATGACCGTCAGCGAAAACGGCTCCTCACAAAACAGAATCAACGGATTTCTGATGTAAAAGCGATCTGCGCGGCTGTCCGGAAACGGCGGCCGCATTTTCTGTCTGCGGGATTTTGCGCCGAATTGACAGATATGCCTGCATTCTGCCCTTGACAGATAAACGGCGATTGTGCTATAATAGTGCTGTATGAGTATTGCCTGATAAAACGGAAAGGAAATGCGGAATGAAAAAGAAAAACCTAGCGTTTGATAACGCGCAGTATCTGAAAACACAATCTGCTCACATTCGGGAACGGATCGCCCAGTTCGGCGGAAGACTGTATCTGGAATTCGGCGGAAAGCTCTATGATGACTATCATGCTTCCCGTGTATTGCCGGGATTCCAGCCGGACAGCAAGCTGCGGATGCTGCTGCAAATGAAAAAAGAAGTGGAAATTGTCATAGCAATCAATGCCTCTGATATTGAGCAAAACCGCATTCGAGCCGACCTCGGCATCACATACGATAACGATGTTCTGCGTCTGATCGGATTGTTCCGTCAGCGCGGCTTATATGTCGGCAGTGTCGTCATGACGCAGTTTACGGGTGAACCGGCAGCCGAAAAATTCCAAAAGCGGCTGGAATCGCTGGGCATCCGTGTCTATCGTCATTATCCGATCGAAGGATATCCGTCCAATCTTCCGCTGATCCTTTCCGAAGACGGCTTTGGAAAAAATGAATATATTGAGGTCAAACGGCAGCTTGTCGTGGTCACCGCACCGGGGCCAGGAAGCGGCAAAATGGCAGTCTGCCTGTCCCAGATCTATCAGGAGCACCAGCGCGGCAACGAAGCCGGCTATGCAAAATTCGAGACATTCCCCATCTGGAATATTCCGCTGAAGCATCCGGTCAATGTTGCATATGAAGCTGCGACTGCCGACCTGAACGATATCAACATGATCGACCCGTTCCATCTGGAAGCATACGGCAAAACGGCAGTCAATTATAACCGTGATGTCGAAGTTTTTCCGGTTCTGCACGCCATGTTCGATCAGATCTACGGCACATCGCCGTATCAGTCGCCGACCGATATGGGCGTAAATATGGCAGGCTGCTGCATTGTTGATGATGAGGCAGCAAAGGCGGCATCCCGTCAGGAGATCATCCGCCGTTATTATCAGGAACGCTGCAATCTGCGTCAGGGCAAATCCGATGCAGATACAGTATATAAGCTGGAATTGCTCATGCAGCAGTTAAATCTGACAGAAGAGGAGCGTCCTGTGATCGCAAAAGCGCGTGAGATCGCAGAAAAGACCGGTGAGCCGGCAGCAGCGCTCCAGCTTCCGAACGGCAAGATCGTCACAGGCAGAACAACGGATCTGATGGGGCCCTGCTCCACCATGATGCTGAATGCACTGAAAGCACTCGGCAGGATCAATGATGATATTCTGCTGCTCAGCCCGACGGTCATTGCACCGATCCAGCATTTGAAAACCGACCATCTCGGCAACGAAAACCCGCGTCTGCACACGGATGAAACGCTGATTACGCTTTCCATTTCCGCCGCAACCAATCCGACCGCAGAGCGTGCCATGACCCAGCTTTCCAAGCTGCGCGGCTGTGAAATGCATTCCACGGTCATTCTGACACAGGTTGATGAGCGCACACTCAAACGGCTCGGTGTCAATATAACGTGTGATCCGCAGTTCCAGAGCAACCGGCTTTATCAGAAGTGATCTGGGGTTTGCAAAGCAACAAAAGGGACTGCTCCGCACGGATACGGGCAGTCCCTTTTCTAAGGAACCACTGATAATCGTACGCCGGCGGATTTCCCATGAGGACAGCCGGTCATTCCGAACCCGCTTTACATCGCAATCGGAAAGCACATATTTACTTGTTTTTCGTAAAAGCGGAATTCCAAAGGGACTTTTGTCTCTTTGGCGGAGTATGGGACAGCGCCCCACTTTCAATTCGTCGGAGATACTGATAAAGCCAGCGGTTTCAAAAGGAGAACGAAATGGAAAACGATCGCATTTGCGTGATTTTTGCAGGCGGACCGGAAGAAGGTCAGCCATATTTGCCGGTGCCGCAGCAGGCATATGTCATTTGTGCAGACAGCGGTCTGCGGCTTGCACAGCGGCTTGGCATCGCACCGGATCTGGTGCTTGGCGATTTTGACTCGCTGGGTGCTGTGCCGGCAGATTTGCCGCATATGACCGTGCCGGTGGAGAAGGATGATACCGATACGGTGCTTGCAGCGAGAGTCGCAATGGAAAAAGGATATCGAAATATTCGTATTTACGGGGCTTTCGGCGGCAGGCTCGATCACACGCTCGCCAATATCCAGACGCTGGAATTTTTATATCAGGCTGGTGCACACGGCGAGCTGATCGGCACACATGATACTGCATGCCTGATCGGAAGCGGCGAAACAACGCGCTTTTCCTATCAGCCGAAGCAGAGTCTCTCTTTGTTTTCGTGGACAGAACGATGTACCGGCGTATGCGTGCGCGGGGTGCATTATCCGCTGGAACAGGCAGTGCTGGAACGCAGATTTCCGCTGGGTGTCAGCAATGAGATCACGGCACCGGAAGCCGAGATCGTCTGCGGAAACGGCATTCTGCTTGCGGTGCGTTCCGCCCTGTAAGCGCATGCAAACCGATGCATAAAGCGCGGAAAAAAGGGGAAAAGCAGGGGCAAAAAAGGGGAATTTCCATCAAACGGGCATTTCCTTTGCATTTTTCGCAGTTTGCCGCAATTTTTCTTCCTTTTGCACATATTTTTCCAAAGCCGCGCAGAAATTGCATTTTTTTGACGTTTTTTGATGGAAGGAGACGATCGAAATGAGTGAACCGATCCGGGACGAAGCATCCGTCACCGTGCAGGGCAACCCGCGGAAACCGCAGGGAGAAGCCGGCGCAGAAATGCTTTCCCGCATGAACAGATCCCATGCCGAAGTGACCGCATGGGGCATTTCCTTTCTGGATCTGAAACCGGATGATCTGGTATTGGATATCGGCTGCGGCGGCGGTGCAGCGCTTGCATATATGGCAAAAACCGTCACAAAAGGGCACCTGACCGGCATTGATTATTCCCCTGTTTCCGTGCAAAGTGCCGCCGCATATAATCGGGATCTCATCGCAGAAAATCGCATGGAGATTATGGAAGGAAGCGTGGAATCACTCCCCTTTCCGGACAGCAGCTTTGACCGGATCATCACGGTGGAGAGCTTCTATTTCTGGCCGTCACCGCAGGAAAATCTGCGTGAAGTGCGGCGGATTTTGAAAAAAGGCGGCAAATTTCTGCTGATCGCGGATATTTACGGGCGGGATGATCTGCCGCAGACTGCGCTGGATAATATTGAAAAATACGGGCTTTATAACCCGGATCCGGACACATTTTTGCAGTTGTTCCGCAGCGCAGGCTTTGCAGAACCGCGCATCCATCTGAAAGACGAAACAACATGGATCTGCGTGGAAGGCAACGCATAAAAGGGGGCAGCAACATTGGCAAAACTGGATAAACACATCTATCCTTCGGTACATTGCGGCATTGTCCGTGCTGCACTGTATCTGCTGGAACTGGAAAATCACCCTTCCGCAAGACGCTTTTCTGCGGATGACACCGAGATCATTGCGGATGAAGCCGCTGCACCTGACCGTATGGGCGACCGGCAGCAGGGGCGCGGTCTGCACTATTATAATGCCGTGAAACCGGACGGCACCCAGCTCCCCTATCATCCTGTGCTCTGCGGTTATGCCAACGGAAAAGGCGCTGCATCCCCCTCTCCGCTGACCGTTCTGGATGCAGAATACCGCACGGCGCTTGCGCTGGAGACTGCCGGAAAACCCGTACCTGCTATGAAAAGTCTATCCCGTGCGATGCATATGCTCGCAGATATCTGCTGCCCGCCGCATAGCTGCTCCCTGACCTATTTTTCCCGCTATGCCATGATGCATAAACGCTATGAAGCGCAGGCGGCAGCCATCTTCTGGGAGAAAAAAACTGAGGGGCTTTCGCAGGCAGATGCCGCTGCAAAATGGGCACGAAAAGCCGTCGGCTCCGTGCCCTATGAAACATATTCCGGATTGCTGCGCGGCGGCATGCCCGTCAAAGGCGGCGCATGGCAGGGCAGCAAATTCTCTGAGATCTGCAACCAACTTGCATTTGATGCATCCCATGAGCTTTCTGCCGTGCTCGGCAGCGATGATACCGTGCGGGCAGCATCCATTGAACGGCAGATTCTCCGTTCGATTACAAACTGTGCGGCGCTGCTCGCAGCATATGATTCCGATTTGCAGCACGCAAATGCGCAGATCTGGCAGGAACAGCAGCCCTATTGGCTCAAAGGCTTCCGCACCGCCATCTCCGTGACAAAACATCCGCTGTTTCTGCATTTTAATGATGACGGCACCGTATCGCTCGCAACCGAAGAAGGCAGATATCTCTCTGTCAACCGGGTCGGGATGGTTTCCGTCACCGAACCGGCAGAAAACCAGATCATCCGGTTCCGCTTCGGCAGAGAGCCGCTGCTGACGCTCTATCCGAACGGCGATCAGGACAAGCTCCTTGCCATGATCCGCGGTCAGCTTTACTGCATCCGCCGCATTCCGGGATTGCAGGGCAATTTGTTTTATTCGCAGGTGCAGTTTGTGCTGACGCGCAAGCAGCCCGAAAACGGCAAGTATATCTTTGACTGCCTTTGAACCTGTTTGTCAGGCTGTTTTGGTTCATAATGACAGTGCCTTTCTTCTCCGGCGCAGCAGAAATTCGGCAGCATAGCCCGGCAGCGCTCCGATGAGATAACAAAGGAAATCCAATTCGGAATAACCTGTACCGATGCAAATCCGCAATACCGGATCGGTAATGTGCATTTTATCGCAAAAGCCCCAGAGTTGAAGCAGTTCAATGCCAAACGCAAACAGCAGGATCGCCGTCGGGATCAGCAGTCCATATTTCGGCTGCTCCGGAAAAACCATTCTCCAAAGCGTATAAAGCAGCGTGACAATCAGCAGATCGCCGATGTGATTGCGCAGAAAACCCGTTGCAAACAATGCGATCATCAATTCGATCACAAACAATATTGCGGATGCCGCAGTCATGCTGATGCGGACACGGCGCTTCATGACAGACCTCTCACGTTGATGACGGCATCTGCATCCGCATGTTCCGCGTTGCTGCCGACTGCATACACATGTACCGTCAGTGTGCCGGTCTGCTCACTGATTTCCAGAGACTGACCGTCCTGCGAAATCTGCACGCCGTCCGTGCTGCCGTCCTGCCAATGTGCATCGCTGATCTGATAATATGCTGCATTTTCAAAATATGCAAAATCTTCGCAGGAAATCGTTGTATCGGTCGGAACCGAAAACTCGCAGGTCGTGATGCGCGGCACATCTTCCGTATACGCATGCAGCTCGCCTGCAAGCACCACCGCACTCACACCGCAAAGCAGTGATAATATGCATCCGTGCTGTACGATTTTTCCAAGCACAATCGCGGCGATCATCGGTTTTGAGAGTTTTTTCATGTTGATTCTTCCTTTCAGTCATTGTTGTCAGATCCAGATTGCAAGCAGTCCGGTGTCGCGGCAGATGACCGCGCCGCAGCGACCGCCCTGCCAGACAACAGCCTGCGAGAGATCGTCTGTGAAGCCTGCCGCCTGTAAGCTGCGCCAGATCCAGTACGGTACGTTCTGGTAAAGCGGCAGTTCCGGATCACCGGCTTCC
>DMBA01000379.1:7551-11904 GCA_003446315.1 Ruminococcus sp.
CGGCTTCCTGTTCTGCTTCCGTAAACGGATGATTTTCCGTTTTCTCAAATCGCGGATCAGCGTTCAGTTTTTCTTCAAATCCATGCAGATATGCTGCATCTGTGTGCAGGAAGAGCCATGCATCTTCCTGATGATCCTGTGCGGGAAATGCCGGTGACGGTTCTGTGCGGAAGTAATAATCTTCATGCGGATGCGGCAGCAGATACGGCAGGATCTCCGAATTGTCCGGATTGTGCACACCGACTGTAAATGCCAGCCGTTTGACCGGATAGAGCAGCGGGACGTGTTCGCCTTTGAGCAGCAGCAGCGGAGCGGTCAGCATCAGGAGCAGCATGCCGATTCCGGTGATGCGTGCGATATGCAGTCTGCGCTTCGGTTTTCCCTGTTCTTTCCATGCGCGGTAACAGGCCGGGATCACGAACAGGCAGACGATCAGCGCGGGGGCGGACAGAATGACCGTAATGCCGATGCTCAGAGCCAGCCAGAAGATTCCGCCGAAGATCATGCCGAGACAGCCCAGTCCGCCGACAGCCGCATTCAGGCTGCGCATCGGATCTTTTTTCATCCTTTTCATTTGCGGTTCAGTCATTTCCGGTTACGTTCACAGTGATATCGGCAGTTTCATGCCCCGGCGTGCTGCCGGCTGCTGCGACCGTCACAACGGCAGCGCCGGTTTTCTCCGTGCCGAACGAGATCGTCTGCAAGTCATTTGAGAAGCACGACTCCCGGTCTTCGCCGCCGTCTGCCCAGTAAAAATCTGCAAGCCAGACATTCTCCGTCTGTTCAAAGTGTGCAAGCTCTGATACAGAAAGCGAGCTGCCTGCCGGAACGGTCACTTCGCAGGGGATGATCTTCGGCGCACGCCTGCGGTAATCCATGCGATCCAGAACCATCATGCATAAGACAAAGATACAGCCCCAAATCAAAATGCCCCATTTGACCAGCTTGCATATGCCGTATCCGACCAGAATCTTTTTTGCGGTGTTGGTATTCATCTTCATGCTTCCTTTCATGTTTCATCAGATTGCGGGACGGGAAGTTTCGGATAAGCCTGTTCCATAAGGATTGCGGAGAGATTCCATTTTTGGTCAGGATGATCTTCCCATTCGCTCATTTTCCGTTCACAGTCTCTTACAAACCATTCATAATGAAGACTTTGTTCCTGAATTGTTTCCGGATGCTGCATCAGCACCGGATATGCATCAATCGAAAGCGATTTGAGCATCGAAATATCCGGGTCAGAAAGCGTTCCGTGCTCATAGCGGTAAATATTGTATTCCGCAATCAGCGCATCCGGTCTGGAGAAGCACAGCACGCCGAACAGCACGGTAAATGCCGCAGTCAGGATCGCAGCAGTCGGCATGCGGCGCACAAACTGCCGTACCAGCAGCACCAGAAAGACAACCGCCAGCAAAACCATAAACCATGCGGTATAGAGGCGCAGCGCCGTCAGACCGTATGCCTTGATGTAAAGCACCATCTTGGCAAGTGCCGTTGCAATGATAAACAGCGTGAACAGGCAAAGCACCGCAGCATAAACGATCAGCGGTTTTGTGCGCTTTTCGCCGCTTTTCTTGGCACAGCAGGTCAGCACCAGAATGACTGCCAGATTGATGACGGCAATCGCGCAAAGCTCAAAGAAGCCGCGTCTTGCGTATTCGGAATAGATCATATCAGCGGGCAGTTTGCCTGCAAATGCAGAGAGAAAATAGCTTGTCTGCGAGATCACATAGAGCAGATACAGCACACAGATCGGTGTCACGCCGGCATATATTCCGAGATTCGGGATGGTGCGTTTGCCGTCCAGTTTTTCCGCATAGTAAGCATCGCCCGGCATCGTGATTTTCTGTCCGGCGCTGTAAAGCATACCGAACAGCCAGTAACCGACCGGAATACCGCAGCCGAGTTCAAACAGGATCACAAGCAGATCCTCTGAAAAGACCTGTGCGACCGAATCGAATATTTCTTCCATATGGGAATCTGCGCTGCAAAGCAATACGGCGACAACAAAGGTCAGCGGCACGGTAATCAGCAGCCCGAACAGGATCGTTTTTGCGGCAGTCGCAGAACCGGATTTCTTCACGGATTCGGAGATCGCCTGCGGCGCTGCGCCTGCATGCTGCACCGGCATCCGGAAAATGCGGCTGCAAAGATCATAATGGAAAAAGCGTGTGACAAACCCCGCGCCGCTGCATACGGCATGTGTGCGCCAGATCAGCGCGGCACTGACAAACACAAAGCAAAGTCCGTGCAGGATCCTGCTTGCAGTCAGGGAAAAGACCATGCTGAATGCGCAGATGACCGCGCCCAGAATGTGATGCGGCAACCGCGGTTTGCATCCGGATTTCCGGATATAGATCTCACTGACGGCAAACAGCAGCAGATAAAACGCTGTGGTGACAAAGCCGTCTGCATAGACAAGCACATAGCGCATGAACAGGAATCCGCACAGCAGCATGATCCATGCAAAAACAGCATCATAGGGTCTGACCTGCCATATCTTTTTTTCGGGTTTGACATATACGACAGACGGTGCAGCCGGTATGGATTGTGGTTCTGCTGACTGTTCCGCTGCATTGTTTTGTTCAATGATTAACATGGTATTGTCTCCTTTACACATAATTTGCAGTCTTTGCGGCAATGCGTCCCATTCGTTCATATGTCACGCATTTGCATAGGAAATCGGTGAATTTGCCGTATTTGCGATAGATCAGATTAAAGAGCAGATAGCCCGCACGCTGATCCTTTGCATCCGGCATTCTGCGGAAAATATTTTTCAGACTGTATACTTGCCGGTATACATTCAGATATCCGTTGTACAGTTCCGTTTTGGTCATGCCCTGCGGCTGAAAGACGACATTTGCCGTATTATAAAGCGACAGATTGCGGGATGTGATGCGCCCCGCCGCACGCATCCGGTCATAGAGTGCCGTGCCGGGATACGGTGTCAGAATATGAGATGTGACGGTTTCAATTTTATTGCGTACAATCCATTCGATTGTAGCAGAAAAGGTCTCCGGTGTATCCCCATCCAGTCCGAACACAAAGCTCCCGTT
This sequence comes from Ruminococcus sp., assembly GCA_003446315.1. Classification (GTDB taxonomy): domain Bacteria; phylum Bacillota; class Clostridia; order Oscillospirales; family Ruminococcaceae; genus Firm-04. Next base: position 10,608 of record DMBA01000379.1, read on the forward strand.
TATCATAATGCCGCGCTTGTGGATCGCCTCAATTGCGGCTTCATATTCGGCGGTGCTGTTCTGGACTTTGTGCACATTCTGCACGGATGCCGGATTGATGCTTTCAAACCCGATGAACAGGCTGCGGCAGCCGCTGGCTTTCATCAGATCCAGCAGTTCGTCATCCTTTGCGGCATTGATGGAAACCGCCGCCTGCCATTTGAGTTTCATCGGCATGATCTCTTTCAGGAACTGCTTTGTCCATTTCGGATTGCCGGCGAAATTGTCATCAATGAACATGATATGCCGGCTGTTCACCGCCCTGATATCCCGCAGCACATCTTCGATCGGGCGGTTGACATAGCAATGTGCTTTCGCGCTGTTATAGCAGAAATCGCATTTGAACGGACATCCTCTGCTCGTATGAATCACGCTGGTGTAGAGATATTTCTCGCGGTCGATGAGATCATATGCCGGCGAGACAATATCTTCCCCGCAGAATCTGCCGCTGCACCGGTAAACATGTTTTAGTCTGCCGGCAGCAGCATCCTGCACAATCTGCGGCCATGTCCCTTCCGCAGCACCGATACAGAGCACATCAAAGGCGTTTTTCGGTATGGTTTCGTAAGCGGTCGTGATGTGGATGCCGCCTGCGACGACCGGTATGCCGCGCATCCGGAATCGCCGTGCAATTTTGACCGCACGCGGCAGGGTATCGACCGTAACGGAGATGCCGACAAGATCGGGGCTGTCATCCCAGCGGATCGGCTCGATGTTCTCATTTTCCAATGAGATGCGGTGCTGTCCGCGCAGGATATTGGCGATGGTCAGCAAACCAAGCGGCGGAGCCATATGGAGTTTCAGGTCGGTGTCCATCGGGCGCTTATGCATTTTCGGCTGGATCAGTTTGATATACATGTTGTCACCCCCGCAGCGGTTTGTGATGCATCGGAATGCGTCGGATGATTTGCGCGGAAATCCCGCAGCCACATTGCAGCCGGAATCACGATCATCAGGATCAGGAGCACTGCTGCAATGAAGCAGAAGCGCAGCGTTTCCCGGTGCTCGCGGATATTTCGTTCGATTTCGGGAGATTCCCGCTGATATTCGTTTTCGTCGAGATAGACCCATCCGTTTTTTTCATACATACAGTGTCACTCCTTTGGTGTTGGATTTCAGGCTGATGATACGTCCCCGATGGGATGTCATTCATCCGGCTTAACATACTCCAGCACATCACCCGGCTGACAGCGGACAGTGTCCGCAGCCATTTCGCTTCCAGTGTTGTTCCTTACTCATCCGGCTTAACATACTCCAG
>DMBA01000379.1:12014-18209 GCA_003446315.1 Ruminococcus sp.
CGCACCGCTTTCGCTTTGTTATTCTTCAGGATGGACAGGTTTGCCGGTGTGATCTCCACACGCTCTGCAAGCTCTCCCGCGGAGATCTTCCGTTTCGCCATCATCACATCAAGATTGACAATAATCGGCATATGCTCCGCCCCTTTCAAATCGTATAGTCGTTTTCTTCGCGCATTTCCACTGCCATTGCAAACAAATTCTTCAGCACGCGAAGAATGATTCCCGCAAATGCAGCCGTAAATGCAACAAACATCGACATCAGCCGGACATATGAGAGCAGCAGCCAGATAACTGCCACTCCAAAGCAGCACCACGAAATCACACGCATGATCGTGACGTTTTCCGTGACGAAAATTTGCTTCTTTCCAATGTTGCCGAACATGCGAAAGAGCTGCCAGAGCGCCAGTATACCGAGAATCGCACTGAGATACAGCGCAATGTTCAGGATGACGTGAATCGGCTTCTGATCGGAAACTGCATCGTACCACTCTGTAATGACCGGAATGCAGAACAGTGAAATACATGCAAACACCATCATCACAAAGGTCAGAATACGCGAGAGGGAAAGGGATTTTTCAGCAGTCCATTTCAGTTTCATAAGCGGAACACTCCTTCGTTTGAATTTCTGAATACAGTATAGCACAGAATTTCTCGTTTGTCAATAGGAAATTATCGTTTTTCGATATATTTTTTCTGAATCTCAAAAAATCGTTATCGTTTTTCGAAAGGAGATATTCCGTTGAAGACACCGAAATCCCCGCAGATACGCAAGAAACCGCTGTATTGTGCGGGCTTGTGTCTGCTGCCGTTTGCGGCGGGTGCTTTGCTGCTTTTGCTCAAAATGCTGTATGCAAAATATGTGATGCAGTTCGTTCCGCCCTGTGTGTTCCGGTTATTGACCGGCAAGCTGTGCCCTTCCTGCGGCATGACGCACAGTGTGTTTGCCATCTGCCGTCTGGACTTCGCAGAAGCCGCAAGACAAAATCTCATCGCGCCCTTCGGCGTACTGCTCGCCCTGCTCTGTTATGCAGAGCTATGGCTGCGGTTCTGCGGCAAACCGCGCCGTCTGATCCCGCGGCAAAAATCGTTCTGGATCGGTGTGCTGCTCTTTTTCCTTGCATACGCCGTCATCCGCAATCTCATATAAGAACATCAGAAAGGTGCAAAAAAAATGAAGTTTTCGCTCAAAAAACACAAAGCCGGTCTGATCGCAGTCGGCATCGTCTTATTGATCGCGGCAGCATGGCTGCTGCTCTGGAACCATGTCGGCAATCAGGTGCAGAAGGCTGCTTATGAAGCATCCTTTGATACATTGGTTTTCAGCGGCGCATATTATCAGCGCTGCGACCTTGTGACCGTGCAGGATTATCTCCCTGATACCGCCGCACTTGATGCATCCCTCTGCGGCAGCCGGCTCGGAGAAGTCAGCATGCCGGCAGTCTGTCCGCTGTTTGCGTGCAAGCCGCTGGAAGATGCCGGAAAGCAAAACGCCGTCATCCTCATGCAGCGGGATGCAGAATATATCCCCTATGAGCTGACCGGATTTCAGTATCTCGATGACAGCCCGTCCATCTGGGCAGTCTGTTCCTCTTACGGCATCGGCGATGCAGCCGATTTCGAATCGGTCACCGTGCGGGATGCCTCTGACAATGTGCTCGAAACGATCGACGACCCGCAGGCACTCTCCGCTTTCTATGAGAAATTCCTCAAACTCGGCGATGATCTCTCCGATGAAGAACAATCCCGGCGCTATTACGATGCCTATGTCAGCGAATTCGGCGAGAGCGAAAAAATCTATATGGAAGACGGAAAAGTGCAGACAGCCGATACCGAAACATATGACGCTGCCATGCAATTCTGGACAACCGATCTGAAGAAAGTCGATCTCCGACTCAAAAACGGACTCCAGCTCCGCGGCTGCATCTATGCCCCCAAACCCGGCATCTTTTCCGTTTACGGCGATTATGTCATCACAGATGACTTCTTCATAAAACAATAAGAAATGGATTCCGGAAAAGTCAGTCAAAAAGAGCTTTCATGCTCTTGACAGATGCCTGAAAAGTGAGTATAATACAATTAGTGAAGTATGCGTATGTGTTTCACATAGCAAAAGGAGGGTACAACATCATGTTTTGCAGAAATTGTGCAGAAGTAATGCTTGATACAGATATTACATGTCCGAATTGCGGTTTTGCCGCCGGAACGGGCTTGAAGTATTGCGCACAGTGCGGTTCGGAGACAGCTCCGGGTGCCGTCATTTGTGAGATCTGCGGAAATCCCGTCAGCAGTGTGATGGCAGGCGGCGCAGCAGCAGCCTTCCAGCAGCAGCCCCAGTTCCAGCAGCAAACACAATTCCAGCAGCAGGCACAATTCCAACAACCGTTCCAGCAGCAGTTCCAGCAGCCATTCCAGCAGCAAACTGTCAATCTGCAAAAAGGTACGCCGTTCCAGCAGCCCGGAGCACAGCAGTTCCGCACGGTTGATCCGAATGCGACATTCCAGCAGCAGCCCGGTGCGTTCCAGCAAAATGCCGCAAATCAGTATTACGGCACAATGACCTATAAATCCAAAATGACCGCCGGCTTGCTCGGCATCTTCCTCGGTGCACTCGGTGTGCATAATTTCTATCTCGGCTATACCACAAAAGGTATGATCCAGCTCCTGATGACACTGCTTTCCTGCGGTACACTCGGCGTTGTTTCTGAGATCTGGGGTCTTGTGGAAGGCATCATGATCCTGACCGGCTCCATCAATCAGGACGGCAAAGGACTGCCGCTGAAAGAGTAATAAACAAATATAAAAAATACATAGATCGGTCAAAAACCGACACCGTATTCACACTTGTTTTTCATTTTCTGAAAGATAACTTCAGATTCATTTAAGTTGCTTCTGTTATAATGGAATCAAACTTAGGGGGACGCCAATGAGAAGACCGCCCGGCAACGGACGGCAGACGCTTTCCGGATATTTCCTATATAATTCGATTGGAGGCAACGATTATGGCTATCAGCACATTTCAGCGCCGTGAAGTGAAATTCCTGCTGTCAAAGGAGCAGTTTGAGGCTCTGCTTCCTGTGGTGCATGAGCACATGAATCCCGATGCGTATTGCGTCGACGGCAAGGAATACGGCATTTACAACATCTATTACGATACACCGGATAATTATTTGATCCGGCAGTCCATCGAAAAGCCCTATTACAAAGAAAAACTGCGGCTCAGAAGTTATTACTCCCCTGCCGCACAGGATTCCTCGGTCTTTCTGGAAGTCAAAAAGAAAATCGGCGGCATCGTCACAAAACGCCGCGTCGCAATGACCCTTCAGGAAGCCGAGACTTATATCCAGACCCGTGAAAAACCGCATTATGAACGCTTCATCGACCGTCAGGTGATGAAGGAAATGGATGTCTTCCTGGATTTTTATGATTCCATTCAGCCGCGCCAGTATATCAGTTACCAGCGTGCTGCGTTTTTCGGTAAAGATGACCCCGAATTCCGTCTGACCTTTGACCGCAAGATCACCGCAAGAAGATATGATCTGACACTTGCAAAGGAAAGCTACGGTTCGCAGTTGATCCTGCCCGATCAGCGGCTGATGGAAATTAAGGTTCCCGGTTCGCTCCCGCTTTGGATGAGTCAGGCACTCTCCGAGCTTGAGATCAGAAAGCTGAGCTTTTCAAAATACGGAACCGCTTATACAAATTTTGTGCGAGAGCAGATCGCACAGCAGGATGAAAGGAAGATGATCTATGCTTAACCCCATTGCCGCAGTTCAGATGTCGAACATTTTCACAAGGATCTTTGATGACCAATCCGCCGCGAACCTCGATTTCCCGACAACCGGTGAAGTCCTTGCATGTGTCCTGAGCGCTCTGGTGCTCGGCGTGCTCATCGGGCTTGTCTATATGTTCACCCACCGGAAAACCGGATATACCCAAAGCTACATCATCGCAATGCCGATGCTTTCGGGTCTGGTTTCCACCGTCATCGTCATGATGGGTCTGCTCGCAAGCAGCACCACCGGCATGACCGCTGCGATCTCCCTGACCGGTGCATTCTCATTGGTTCGGTTCCGTTCCGCGCCCGGCGATCCCAGAGATATCGCATATGTCTTCTTCGCAATGGTGATGGGTACGGTCTGCGGCATTGGCTTTATCGGCTACGCTTGCTTGATTTTCGTCATTCTGGCTGCCGTTCTCATCTTCTTTAACCTCATCAATTTTGCAGCACCGAAAACACAGGATATGACCATGAAGATCACCATTCCGGAGAATCTCAATTATAACGGTCTGTTCGATAAGGTGTTTGAGCAGTACACAACCGATTATGTACTCCGCCGTGTCAAAACAACTGATTTCGGAACGCTGTTTGATCTGGTCTATTCCATCCGTGTCAAAACCGATGCGGATCAGAAGAAATTCATTGATGAGATTCGTGCGCTGAACGGAAACCTCAACGTCACGCTCGTTCTCTATAAGTATGACGATCAGATTTACGATCAGAAACAGAAATAAGAAGCCACAAAACAGACTGAGGTAATTTTGCCTTGGTCTGTTTTTTTCGTAAGCGAAAGGAATGCTGATATGAAAAACGCGACAAAACACGGGCAGCTTGCAGCGCTGCTGACTGCATTGCTGCTCTGTATTCCGATGACAGCCTGCGGCAATCAGGATGCTGTGGCTGAAAATGCGCCTGCTGAAAAGAGTGTCACCGAATCCGCAGAGGAAGCGGATCCCGCCGAAACCACAACCGCGGAAGCCGATGAAAAGGATGCATCCAAAACCACTGCTGCTTCGAAAAAAAGCGGCAGCAAAACCACCGCATCCAAAGAGGCTTCCGAAAAAGACGGCAGCGCCAAAACAACCAAAACAACCGCCGCAAAATCCGGCAGCAATGCCTCTGATTCCGGCAATCAGAATGCATCCGGCAACGGCAGCAGCAGCGCTTCCGGAAACAATCAGTCTTCCGGCAATTCAGGACACGCCGGAAATACAGGAAATTCCGGAAACAACGGTAATTCCGGTAATTCCGGCAGCGGACAGTCTTCCGGCAGCATCGCCCCCGGCGGAAACCGTTCATCCGGCAGCAACGGCAGCAATGGAAGCAATGGCAATAACGGAAGCAACGGCAATCAGAATACGGTCGATAATCCCGTAAATGAGATCGTTGAGCCGGAAAATCCGGATCCGGCAGTCACCGCGGATGATCCCGAAGAAGAAACCGATCCGGTCAAGTATATTTATCTTCAGGATACCACCGCACAGTATTCCGGCGACGGCATCACCGTCAACGGCAATATCATCACGATCGGCAAGGGCGGCACATATGAGATCACCGGCACACTCTCAAACGGTCAGATCTATATCATGACCGATAAGAAAAAGGTGCGCCTGCATTTCAATAATGCCAGCATCACCAATCAAGCCGGATCTGCCATCAATTGCCAGAATGCAAAACGACTCACGCTGAAATCCCTGCCCGGAACCGTCAATTATCTTGAGGACGGCGGCACGCATGACCTTGATAAGGGAACGGTTTTCTCAGAAGATACGGTTTATGTCAAGGGCGAGGGTGTTCTGAATATCAAGGCGAATTATGCACACGGCATCCAAAGCGATGATGATATTATCGTCAACGGCAGCACGCTGAATATCACGGCAGCAAAATCCTGCCTGCACTCCAATGACGGCATCGAGATCAACGGCGGAAACGTGTTCTGTGACGGCGGCACCAACGGCATCAAAACCGATGGCTATATCACCATCACCGGCGGCAGATCGGTCTTTCTGGGCGGCGTGCGTGAAGAAAAAGGCGCAATCTATTGCGACGGTACCTTCACTGTCACCGGCGGCTGCTTCTATGCGATCGGCAACACCTGCACAATACCGGATGCCGCAACAACATCTGCCAATGTCATCGGTATGATGTTCCCCTCTGCGCAGCCCGCAAATACAGTCGTAAACGTCACCAGCGGAAACAATGGCATTTTCACGGTCACATCACCGCGTCAGTTCAAGTATGTGGTATATGCAGGTGCAAATCTGCTGACCGGCGCGGAATATCATGTGGATACCGGCGGAACCGTAGACGGCGGCATTTGGGAGAATTCCGTTTATAACGGCGGTTCGTATTCTTATTCCAACGACTGCGGCAATTTCATTGCAGGCAACACCGTCACATTCTACAATGTTCCATAA
>DMBA01000311.1 GCA_003446315.1 Ruminococcus sp.
TTGCAAATCCGAAATCTTCCGGTGCGATCGTATAAGTACGGGTTTCACCGTTCCCGAATTCGCAGATCTTCGTATCTGCGCTGAGCGAGATCTCATCCAGTTTATCCATGCCGTATACGACCATACCGCGTCTGACACCGAGCTTCATCATGACCTGCGCCATGATCTCCGTCAGCGATTCGTCATATACGCCGAGCAGCGCAAACCGCGGATGTGCAGGATTCGTCAGCGGGCCGAGGATATTGAACACCGTGCGGATGCCCAGTTCTTTGCGGATGCTGCCGACATACTTCATGGAAGTATGATACTTCTGTGCAAAGAAGAAGCACATTCCGACTTCTCCCAGCAGCGAAACTGCCTTTTCCGGATCCTGCTGAATATTGACACCGAGTGCTTCCAGACAGTCTGCGGTGCCGCATTTCGAGGATGCCGCACGATTGCCGTGCTTTGCGATCTTTACACCGCCTGCCGCTGCAACCAGTGCAGAGGTCGTCGAAATATTGAAGCTGTTTGCATGGTCGCCGCCCGTTCCGACGATCTCCATGACATCGTAATCATGCTGAACGGTCGTGGCGTGCTCCCGCATTGCCGCTGCACAGCCGGAGATCTCATCAATGGTTTCCGCCTTTGCGCTTTTGGTAGAAAGCGCCGCAAGAAATGCAGCATTCTGGGTCGGGGTGGTTTCGCCGTTCATGATCTCATTCATGACCCCATATGCTTCTTCATAGCTGAGGTCTTGTTTATCTACGATCTTCTTGATTGCCGCGGAGATCATCTGCACGCCGTCCGTGCGGACTTTTCCGGTATAGAGCAGGAAATTCCGCAGCATTTGCTTGCCGTCCGGTGTCAGGACAGATTCCGGATGGAACTGCACGCCGAATACCGGTTCTGTCGCATGCTGCACTGCCATGATCTCGCCGTCTGCCGTATAAGCGGTGATGTGCAGGAATTCCGGCATTGTGGATTCCTCTGCTGCAAGAGAATGATACCGCGCTGCGAGCAGATGCTCCGGCAGATCGCGGAACAGCGGACAATCCTGCAAAACCGTGATCTCAGACTGCTTGCCGTGCATGAGCCGTTTGGCGTGCACGATCTCTGCACCGTAAGCGGCACAAATTGCCTGATGTCCCAGACAGACACCGAGAATCGGGATCTGACTGCCGAGCTTTTTGACAACATCTATGCAAACGCCTGCATCTTCGGGTCTGCCCGGGCCGGGCGAAAGAATGATATGGGTCGGTTTGAGCGCTGCGATCTCCTCAACCGTCATGGCATCATTGCGAATGACGGTGATCTCATCTGCAAGTTCGCCCAGATATTGATACAGATTATAAGAAAAGCTATCGTAATTATCAATCAGCAGTACCATCGTTCAAGCCCTCCGCTTCGTTCAGTGCGCGGACAACCGCCGCAGCCTTATTGATGCATTCCTGATATTCCTTTTCCGGCACGGAATCTGCTACGATGCCTGCGCCGCTTCTGACGAATACGGTGTTGTTTTTCCGATATGCAATACGAATTGCGATACAGGTGTCAAGATCGCCCTGGAACGAAAGATAGCCGATCGCGCCGCCGTAAATGCCGCGCTTAGCGCCTTCGAGTTCCCCGATGAGCTGACAAGCACGGATCTTCGGTGCACCGGAGAGCGTACCTGCCGGCAGAACTGCCCCGATCGCATCCAGACCGTCGCAGTCTTCCCGGATCTCGCCGCGCACTTCCGAGCCAATGTGCATCACATGCGAATAACGCTGTGTTTCATGGAATTTTTCAACAGTCACCGAGCCGAATCTGCTGACTCTGCCCAGATCATTTCTGCCGAGATCCACCAGCATATTGTGTTCTGCCAGTTCCTTTTCATCTGCAAGCAGCTCTGCTTCCAGTGCCTGATCCTCGGCATCGGTCTTGCCGCGGGGTCTTGTGCCGGCAAGCGGATATGTGTGCAGCACGCCGTCTTCCAGCTTGACCAGTGTCTCCGGAGAAGCACCTGCCACTTCCACATCCGTTCCGGAGAAATAGAACATATAAGGCGACGGATTGACCGTGCGCAGGATGCGGTAAGTATTCAGCAGCGAGCCTTCAAACGGTGCGCTGAACCGGTTCGAAAGCACGATCTGGAAAATATCGCCTTCCTGAATATAATGCTTGGCTTTTTCCACCATTGCACAATATTCTGCTTCCTTGAACAGCGGTGTCAGTTCGCCGGTCATGCGGCTGACCGGTTCCGGAAACGGCTTTCCGTTCCGCAGCAGATCTGCCATTTCCTGCAAGGTCTGCACGGTGCGGGCATATTCCGCATCCGGGTCGGAAAGGCGCATATTTGCGATCAGAATGAGCTTCTGCCGATAGTGGTCAAATGCGATGACCTTATCAAACAGCATCAGATCCAGATCCTGAAAATGGGAATCATCTTCCTGTGCCGTGCGGATGGACGGCTCCTGATAGCCGAAATAATCATATGCAAAATAGCCCACCAGACCGCCGGTAAAGGGCGGAAGCGCATCCAGCTTCGGGCTTTTATAATCTGCAAGCAGTTTCCGCAGTTCGGCTGCGGGATCGGTTGTTTCCAGTTCGGTATCACCGATCTTCATTTTTCCGTTCCGGCAGGAGACCGAACGCTTCGGATCATAGCCGAGGAATGTGTATCTGCCGTGCGAATCCTGACCGGAAACGGATTCCAGAATAAAGCAGTGTGCAGATTCATTTTTGAGCATACGCAGCACCCGGATCGGTGTCAGGGCATCTGCGAGCAGTTCACAGCTTACCGGCAGAACCCGGTAATCTGTTTCAGACGCATATTTGCGTGCTTCTTCCAATGTGACAGAAAATTGCATGGGGAAACCCTCCTTTTTTCGGGGACGGGCATAATAAAAAACGACCCGTCCTTCAACTGATTTCCAGTCAAGGACGAGCCGTCTGAAACGTCTCGCGGTGCCACCTTGATTCGTTTGCTTTCCTCATGAAACACAAACGCACTTTTGCAGGATACCGGCATATCCCCGACAACTGACGTATGTCTGCACGTCGCAGTTTTCCCAGTCTGAACCGACTGACTGCGCCCTCAGCGGGCCATTTGCTGTACTGTATCCTGTCCGGTTCTCAGCATGCCGGACTCTCTGTAAGGGCATACACAGTTTTATCTCCGCTTCAACGGTTTCTGATGTTGTTTCTTATCATACCGCAAAAACGGATTTTTGTCAAGCGTTTTTCATAATTTTTATTTTATAACAATTTCGTTCCTATCATTCTGCGCGTTCCTGCTGCTGACCGGCACGGCGTTTCCAGCTCAGAAAGCCGTAACAATCATTGAGCAGAAACATCCCGAAGCAAGCGATCATCGGGATACAGGAAGCATCTGTGCGGGCAGCGAGCACCCAGAGCACGATCAGTACAATGTCATTCGCCGCATATGCCAGCGCATAATACGGAGAACGGCAAGCCGTCAGATATGCCGCCAGAAAACTGGTCGTCACAGAGACAATGCTGACCGGCAGATTGGCTGTATGGAGCCATGCGAGCAATCCGCCGAAAACGGCTGTTGCAGCGGCTGTCAGCACCGGCATGCAGAGGATCATGCGGGCAGACAGTTTCTGCCGCACGGTCACGGTGCCGGACTGATCGAAGGGGTTGCGCAGCCATGTAATCAGCGACACCACTGCCATCGGGAGCGTCATGCCCAGATAGGTCAGCATTTCGCCGTAATACCGGAAAAAATAAGATATGACACCGTAAAACAGTGAGAACACGATCGTCAGAAGCTGACCCATCGGATGCCCTTTTGCCATATAGATCAGCGCCGTGACACCGATGAGCGAAGCGATCATCGGGAGCAAGCCGGATTCCGGATAAAGCATTCTGCTGCCGAGCACGACCAATACAGAGCAGCCCCACAGCAAATAATCAAACCGGCTGAGAATTTGAAACGGATTTCCTTTCATAGCAAACACCTCGAAAAAAGAATGCACCCGCAATTCATCTTCAAAGACCTAACGACAAATTGCGAATGCATTTATGCCTGCCCGGTGGCAGACCTGATTCAATTGTAAACGATCATGTGTTTATGTGCGATCGGATTCAGGCGGGAACATCTCCTGCTCTGTACCGTCCGCATCCGGCAGAATGGGTGCGTGATAGATCGGGAAGGTCAGGATCGCTTTGAACAGATCGCCGTCCGTATGCAGATCCAGCATACCGTTCTGGAGCGCGGTCAGATCGCGTGCGATCGAAAGTCCCAGACCGCTGCCTTCCGTATGGCGGGATTTATCGCCGCGGATAAAGCGTTCCATAAGCAGATCGGGGGAAATATTCAGCGGAGAAGCCGAAATATTCTTCATGGTGATCTCAACAAGCTCCTGATTGGTGCGGACATCCAGATAGACTCTTGTGCCGGAAAGCGCATATTTGCATGCATTGCTGAGCAGATTATCGAACACGCGCCAGATCTGTCTGCTGTCTGCAAGGATCATCAGCGGTTCATCGGGCACATTCAGCACAATGGAAAGCGCATTCTTTTCCATCTGTTCCTCATATTCACCTGCGATCTGTTCCAGCAGAACATGAATATCCATCGGCATCAGTTCCACATTCAGATTGCCGGTGGAAGCCTTGGAAGCATCCACAAGGTCGATGGTCAGCTTTTTCAGACGGGCAGCCTGCCGCCGCAGCACATCCAGATATTCTTCTGCTGTCTCATTCGGCATCTTTTCCCGGCTGAGCAGATCCACATAATTGACGATCGAAGTCAGCGGTGTTTTGAGGTCATGCGAGACATTGGTAATCAGCTCTGTCCGCAGATGCTCTGCTTTTGTCTGCTTGGCAACGATCTCGCCGACACGCCCGGTGATCTCATTGAGTGAACGGTCAAATCTGCCGAAATCAGCCGCCAGCGGAACCGGATGCTCCACCGGCTTGAAATCGCCGGTTTCCATGCGCTGTACATGGCGGTGCAGTTCAAAATAGGCATAAACGATATACACCATCAGCAGCAGCGTCAGGAAATCCAGTGCAATGATCGGCACGGAAAGCAGGAAATCATCAAACTGCGGCACCACAACCGCATTCAGAATAAAGAGTCCGAGTGCATAGATCAGGCAGAAGAAGCAGGTCAGCGTCTTATTCCGGAACAAGCCGAAGAATCTGCGTGCTGCCCGCACGATGCCGAAGCTGCTGCCGAATATACCCGCTTTCACACGCACAGCCGTTGTATAAAGCCAGAGCACCGCGGAAGCGGCAATACACAAAATCATGCCGACGCAGAAAATGGCGATCATGCGGTAAGGCGTATCAATCTGGCTGAGCAATCGCAGCAGGAACACCGTTGCGACCATCACGATCGGCGGCAGGATAAAGAAGATCTCATAAGCAAACTGATGGATGCGTGCCACCGTGATCTCCTCATCGTTGCGGGAATGACCGGCAGCTGTACACATGGAGATACATGCGATAATGGTCAGGGCAAGCGACACGAACATAATGATTACAGACCATTCCGACCGCTTGAACAGGAGATAAAAGATCTCATAATTGGAACGGATGGAATCCTGAACGGTGAGTTTTTCCGGCAGATAGGTTCGGATATAGCAATCTCTCTCATTGGAAGATTCTGCCCGGATGGTAATATCCAGACCACTCATCAGCAGGTCTTCCAATTCATCGGATTCTGCATACACCATCAGATTATTCCGCTTCATTTCATAGTATTTTTCCAGCGACATATGGAGCTTTTCCCGGATACCGTAAGCAGTAACTGTGACCACAACGCTGTGTCCGTCATCATTCGGGATATGCGGATCTGCCTGTTCGTTTTCCGAACCGGTCTTCACAGCAGCATCTGTTCCGGTTTCTGCACCGTCTGAACCGGTGACTGCTTCCTGCACCTTTTCAGAGGCAGTCGCTGCATCCCCGCCCGCGGCGATGATGTCATCATCATCATCGTAAGAATGTGCAGCAGAAGTTGTGATCTCCCATGTACATTCCTCGCCGTAAGTTCCTTCATAGTCGTATTTTCTTGCTTCTTCTTCATTTTTGAAGAACATATAATCCGTATACTGTCCGTCCAGCGTCAGGACATCCAGTCCGTCACGGTAAGCAATTGCCACCTTGTCATCGGTAAAATACCAGAGCAGATAGTCACTGGGCTGATCGAGAAACTGCGAAATATCCACTCTGCCGTAGACGATTTCAGCAAAATCATTCACCGGATCATCGAAGTGCTGCGAAATCTGATAATTCAGTTTTTCCAGAAAGATCGACGTATTGGTGGTATCGGAAGCAAGCAGCGGCTGCTCCGAACCGTAATTCGGATCATTGGTCAGCAGCAGCATGCCGTCGGAATCAGTGGCAGAAAAGCGGAAATTGGTATTATTCGGATCATACTGCGTCTGATACGCTTGCAGATTCTGCTGCAAGCCGACAATATTGGGATATTTCTTTGCACGTTCGGAAAGCTCCAGATAATCATGCAGATTATTCATTTCCTTCGCCGCGGTCATATTCAGGAAGGCTTTTCGGAAGCCGGCTGTATTATCCGCAAAGCCGATGCCGATATTGAGAATGACGATCAGCAGGGATGTGCCGAAGCACCATAAAAACAGGATCGACAGGATCACGGCGATCGTGCGGTAAGCCGGCGTATATTTCAATTTTTTATCCATATCGTGAAAGCGACACCTCACAAAAACAGACGGCACCGCAGAACATCCTCAGAACAGCGGTGCATCTCTGACATCTCACGGTTTTTCGAGCTTATAGCCCTGCCCCCAGACCACCTTAATCTGCCGCGGTTCCTGCGGATTGATCTCCAGCTTTTCGCGCAGATGGCGGATATGTACGGCAACGGTATTCTCAGAGCCGATGGGATTTGCCTTCCACACAGCCTGATAGATCTCGCGGGGCGGGAAAACCGTTCCGACATTGTGCATCAGGAGCGAAAGGATCTCATATTCGATGGGCGTCAGCGGAACGGGCGTCCCGTCAAGCGTTGCAGACCGTGCCTTCATATCCAGCGAGATGCTGCCGACGGTCAGGATATTGGGATCTTCGGCTTCGGCAGCACCGAGCCGGAGATATCGCCGAAGCTGCGAGCGCACTCTTGCAACGACTTCTGCCGGCAGGAAGGGTTTTGTGATGTAGTCATCCGCGCCGACATTCAAACC
>DMBA01000078.1 GCA_003446315.1 Ruminococcus sp.
AAGCGGTACATCTCGCATTTGAGATGTACCGCTTGTTTTTGTGTGTATGCGCCGTCAGGCTTCTTCTGCGCCTGCCTTGAAGTTATAGACCGGACGAATGATATCCTGAATATCCACCGTTTCGCCGATATGCTGCACGATCTCTGCCATCGGCTTATATGCCATCGGGCATTCATCCAGTGTGCCGCTTCCGACAGATGTGGTATAAACATTCGCCATCTGCTTTTTGAATTCCGATACAGTGAAAGATGCCTTTGCATCAGAACGGGACATCAGTCTGCCTGCGCCGTGCGGTGCGGACTGATTCCACTCATCATTGCCCTTCCCGACGCAGATCAGGCTGCCGTCCCGCATATTCATCGGGATCAGCAGCACCTCGCCGTTCCGTGCAGATACAGCACCTTTGCGCAGGATCATGTGCTCGGTGTCAATGTAATTGTGGATGGTGGTGAAGCGGTCATCTGCATGCAAGCCCATCCCGCGCAGGATCTCGTCCATGATCGCCTGCCGGTTCAGTGCTGCAAATTCCTGCACCAGCTTCATATCATGCAGATACATTTCCGTCAGGACACCTTCTGTATAGGCAAGCTGCTTCGGAATATTGGTGCGTTTGGTATTTTTCAGCGCTTTCAGTGCCTTTTCGATCTGTTTGGTCTTGCCGGCAGCTTTCATTTCGGTGATGAGCTGCTGCACTTCGGTTTCGGAGCAGCGATTCAGCCGGCGATAGGCTTCTTCCTGATAATACCGTGCGACCTGTACACCCAGATGACGGGAGCCGGAATGCACGACCAGATACAGACTGCCGTCATCACCGCGGTCAGCCTCTATGAAGTGGTTGCCGCCGCCCAGTGTCCCGATGCTGCATATCGCACGCGCCATGAAAATATGGTCAGCGCAATAAAGCTGCGCAAGATCGAATTTTTCCGCAAACCGATGCGGCTTTTCCCGGATCTGCATGCCTGCCGGAACGCTTCTGCGAATGACTTTATCCAGTTTTTGCAGTTCCATATGGGATTCTTTCAGCCGGACAGTCTCCATGCCGCAGCCGATATCCACCCCCACCAGATTCGGGATGATCTTGTCTTTGACGGTCATGGTGGTGCCGATGGTGCAGCCGGTACCTGCATGCACATCCGGCATGATCCGGATGGATGCCCCTGCACTGACCGGCTGATTGCAGAGGGTCAGGATCTGCGAAACGGCACATTCCTCGGCATGATCCGTGAAAACCGTCGCAGAATTATATGCGCCCTGAATTGTAAACATAAATTTGTTTCCTTTCTAAAAATGGTTTTCTGCGAAGCATGCCTGCAAAAAAAGTGTCCCTGCATCAGCAGAGACACTTCCTGTTTTCCGAAAAAATGCTGTGAGAAGGTGTGTATGCCGCTGCAAATGCGCAGCGATCCGTACCAATCAGCATTCAGGATCGTGCAGGCAAGCCCCATGCTTTCCGTTGTTTCAGATATACATTTTCAAGAGTCAGCCGGTATTGCTTCATGGTGCTCACCATCCTTTCTGAATATGATTTCTTATTATACACGGGAAATCCGATTTTGTCAAGTCCTTTGCGGAACTTATTGCAATGCAGTTTTGAGCTGTTCGCCGACTGTCTGTGCATCGGCATCGGTATACTTTCCGCAGGATACCGCCGCGCCGTTTTCATCGGTCAGCTTGAGAACAGATGCATCATCCTGCGACCAGTGATATGTGCGGAACGGCTCATAATTCTCGTTATAGAGCACAAAGGTATCCGCATTCATGCCCCAGAAGCCCATGAACGGAGTCGGTTCACCGCCGTTTTCGCAGGTGAGCGCAGAGAGATTTGCCTCATTGAGCGTAAATGCAAGCGCTTCGGATTTTGCATCATTTGCGCCGCCCCACCAGCAGCCCTGCAAGGAATCCTGGATCAAAGCGGCATCTTTGAGCGTATTCTGGATCGAATCGGCATCGGTGCCTTCTGTCGGGAGCAGCACAACATCCCGGATCATCATGATCTGGTGATCTGCGTCATAAGACCACGGCAGCATGGTCAGTTCCTGTGTGCATCCGGCATCGGAATAGAAGAACAGACCCGATTCATCTTCCTTCACGCCCCACCAGCTTTCGAGTTTGGAGCCGTCGCTGCAATACATGCCCAGTTTTTCCTCGCCGAACGCAAAGACATAAGACTGTGCAAAGGCATCGCAGCCTGACCAGAATGTATTTTGCAGCGCTTTATGATATGCTTCTGATTGTGTCAGCGGTTCAGCGGGTTCGGTTTCCGTTTCGGTATCATCCTGTGCTGCGGCAGTCGTTTCCGGCTGTGTTTCGGAAGCAGCGGCTTCGGTTTGTTCCGCCGGTTCAGCGGCAGATGTTCCGGCAGGTTCAGCGGCAGGACTCTCTGTTGTGATTTTTTCACCGCAGGCAGTCAGGGCACAAGTGCCGGCAGCCATGCAGAGAATCAGCAGTTTTTTCACAAAAGGTTTCATTTTAATTCCTCCAATGCAATAGACATTGACCGTATTATACCATATTATGGAGAAAAA
>DMBA01000155.1 GCA_003446315.1 Ruminococcus sp.
TCTGGTAATCCTTGCGGGATACAAACACCAGATCGCCGTCCTCATTATAATGTGCAATATCGCCGGTGCGGTAGATCAGTTCCGGATAGCGCGTTTGCAGCGGATTCTGCGTAAAGACTTCCGCGGTTTTCTCCGGCTGTCCGAAATAGCCCATCGTCAGGCAGGTGCCCCGAATGCAGATCTCGCCCGGTTCGCCGTATGCCGCTTCCTTGTTGTTCTCGTCCAGCAGGATGATGCCGGTATTCCGGAACGGCTTACCGATCGGGATCGCATCAGTATCCGCAAACTCGCGGTCTACATGATAATAACAGCTCATGCCGGTCGCTTCCGTCGGGCCGTACAGATTCGTGAACGATGCTTCCGGCAGCACTTCCCGCCACATCCGGAACTGCTTGACCGGAAAGACCTCGCTGCCGAATGCGATCGTATGCAGCGTTTCCGGCTTCACCGTCTTGAATGTGCCGGTCGCGGAGATCATCGTCAGTGCCGATACTACCCAGCAGATCGTATTGATCTTGTGCGCATTCAGGTACTCAACCAGCTTGATCGGGAACGAGAAACAGCTTTTCGGCACAAGCCATGTCGTGCCGCCGAATTTCAGGGTCGGATACAGCTCCTTTAAGCAGGCATCAAAATACAGCGGCGTCTGATTGCCGAACACTGTATTCTCATTGAAGCCCAGTGTTTCCGAAAGGTTTTCAATATAGTCAATCACCGAACGGTGACACGCCAGAATGCCCTTCGGCACGCCCGTTGAACCCGATGTGAAGACAATATAGATCGGGTCAATATCAAGCTGCTTTGCACGAATTTGTGCAAGCGCATCGTCATCCGGTGCTGTCTGCACAATGTCGTCAAAGAGATACGTTTTTCCGCTGTAGCCATACTGCGCAAGCTGCGGCTGCGTCACTGCATCACAGATCAGTGCGCGGGGCTTCAATTGCTCCAGAATCATTTCGATCCGGAATGCCGGCATCTCTACATCCAGCGGAACATAATAACAGCCCGCATAGATCACGCCGAAAAATGCGTTGATCGCTGCCGGCGATTTTTCCATGAACACCACGACCGGTTCGCCTGCAAAGCCTTCGGCGTGCAGTTTGGTGCCGATCGCTCTTGCATTTTGCGATACCTGCGAAAATGTGAGCTGCATGCTGTCATCTGCGAATGCGACTTTATCCGGCACCCGCGGCAGTGTCTGTTCCAGATATTCCAGTACATTGGTCTGCATTTCTATGCCTTCCTTTTTGCGCATCTGCATGCGCTTTTTTTATCCCGCAAAAACGGATCATCCGATCAGCCGGATATCCGCTTTTACGCTGTATCCGCATGCGGCGATCGCCGTCGCTGCGAGCACTTCCATTGCATCCAGAAATCCTTTGCCGATTTGCTGGGTCTGCTTGATGACCGAAAGCTCCGTGCAGCCCAGAATCACACATTCTGCGCCCTTTGCACGCATCGAATGTGCGACGGCGTGAAACTGCTCCAGATCTGCCGGCTTTCCCGATTTGACATCTTCATAGATGATGCGCATGACTTCCCGCTGATTCTCTGCATCCGGTGTCACAGGCTCGATCCCTTCCGCACGCAGTGCCTTCTGGAATGTCCCGATCTTTACCGTGCCGTCAGTCGCCATGATGCCCACACAGCGCTTTCCTGCCGCTTTCAGCAGCTTTGCGCTCTGCGTGATCGGATTCACAAGCTGCGCCGTACATTTTTCCTGCATCTCCGCTGCAAAGCTGTATGCGGTCATGCACGGGATCACCAGTACCCTACAGCCCAGCGATTCCAGCGTTCTGGCAGAATCCAGCATCACCGGCAGCGGGCTTTCCGGCGAATTTCCAAGCAAATATGCGGTTCTGTCCGGCGTTTGCGGCCGGCTGTACAGGATCGCTTCAATATGCTCCTGATCCCGCTTGGCATCTGTCATAGATGTCAGAAGCTCCAGAAACTGTGCCGATGCCATCGGGCCGAGTCCCCCGATGACACCGAGCTTTTTTTGTTCATTCATGTGCTGCACCCCGTCAAGATGTCGGTGTTGCCGGATACAGACTCTTATCACGGTTAAAGCAATTGCCGTTCCATGCGGAAAACTTGTCCAGTTGATCGTCTGTATACAGGAAGAATCCGTCACTGTTGACACGCGGTGTCGCATCAAAGTGATACCATGCGCCGTTTACCTTGACCAGATTCCAGAAATGCGCACTGTCTCCCTCGTAATTCTTGACTTTTTCTACTTCCATATTTTCAAAGCCGCCGCATGTCAGCAGCAGTCTCGATACTGCATAATAACTGCGGCAGTCGCCGAAGCCGTTATAAAGCGCACAAACCGCTGCATGTTCCCAGTCTTCGTCATTGTGTGTGTCATAATACGTCACATGACGCTGTACGCAATCGAAAATGGCTTTCGCAAATGCCTTGCGGTCACTCGAATCGTGATCTTCTTCCAGCTCGCGGATCAGATAATTGCCGATGCGGAGCACATCATCTTCCGTCAGATCGTCCACATCATCCAGCGACGGCAGCACGATAAGCTGCGATGTTTCTTCCGCTGTATTGCCGGACTTGTCCTTCGCGGTATATTTCACCGTGTATGTACCCGCTGTCCGGATATTGAAGTTACCCGGCAATTCTGCCGTCACTTCCACTTCGCCGTCATTTTCATCCTCGGCTGTCACATTATAAAGGCAATCCGTCTGCAAGCCCATGATGGTCTGCATCTTCTCCAGCCCTTTGATCTCCGGCGGCAAGCCGTCACCGGATACGGTATATGCAAGATCATAAGTTGCACTGTTGCCGGCTGCATCGGTTGCGATCAACTGGAGCTGCTTCTCGCCCTCTGTGATCGTCATCGGATTCTCGGAAAAATGATATTCCACTTCCGAAATATCCGAACAGTCTGCAATGAAATCTTCAAAAGTCAGCTTCTGATTCAGATAGAAATTCAGATTCTCTTTCAGCGTCACGACCGGCGGCTGCGTATCCTCTGCCACCAGCGAAAACGGCAGCGCTTTATCGCGGATCGTCACTGTGACCGGATATGTACCGATCTCCGTGAAGTTTGAAAGCGGCTCCGAAAGCACTGCATCGGCATATTTGCTGCCAAGCAGATCCGTGATTGTCGCTTCCGTGCCGATCTCCCAGTGGATCACCGGTTCACGGATGTAAAGCACTGCATTTTCCGTGCGGGTCGTGCCGTCTTCCAGCTGCATCAGAATGGCAATATTCTGTTTGCCTGCTGCCGTATCCGGCGCAAGCAGATACCGCGCTTCCCGCACAAGACTCCGCGTGCTGTCATTCAGAAATGCATCTGCTGCCGGCAAGCCTTCGCCTTCCCACACATACATATCATTTGCGGCATAATCCAGACTGCCCGCTGCCTGCACGGTATTGCGCATTTGTCCGCTGCCGGTCACGACCGCCAGCAATACCATCACCAATACCGCGGTGATAATCAATCCTGCAAGGATATATGCGGTTTTCAGAATATTATCACTGCTCAGCGCGTTTCCTCTTGCGGAGCCGCGTCTTTTCGGGGCAGGTTTCCTTCTTTTGTATTGATTTGACCGTTCCATCACAAGCGCCTTCCTTTTCCGGTTTGGTTTTCTTGAGTGATTTTTCACACAGTCGTACATTTTATTATAGCGCGTTTTCTTTTCCTTGTCAAGAAAATTCAAACTTTATAAGGAAAATATAAAAGTCTTTGCCGCCAATGCATGCAGATTAAGTGCAATTTGCCGTGCTTTCTGCCGATTTTCCCCATCCGCACCCCGCTGCATCCGTCCGGAACGGTGCCAGCGGAAGCCCGTTCATCCCGAAGACGGTGACCGGTGCGTAATTTGCCCATGCGTACCGCGCCGACACCGGTTCCGGTACCTGCTCCGCTGTCAGCAGGATCTGATTGCGCCCGAATACCGCCGATGCCGGATACGCTTTGCCGTCTGCGCCTGCAAGCATGAATCCGGAAGGTGCTCCCGTCAGGCGGAATCCTTCCGATGCATGCACCGTTTCGATCACCATTGTGTGCCCCTGCACATAGCTGCTCCGGTACATCGGTGCACATGCCGCTTCTTCCGGGATCCGGTGATATACCATATACAATGCCTGCAATGCAAGCCGGTGCCCAACCGGTGCTTTGTCCGCCGGATGCAGGTCATCCAGTGCGCCGCAGTCCGGTATCACGGCAAGTCCGGTATGCCGCAGCTTCTCATATACCCGCATCTGCGCTTCCCGGATCAGGCACCAGTGCCCCCAGTCCGGATCATGCGCATAACGGAACATCGGGAGCTGGACATTCAGGAACGGCAGCGCCGGATCTTCCCAGTCCCGCCGCCAGCAGCCGATCAGCCCTTCCAGCAGCGTTTCATATGTCTGCGGCTTGCAGTCATCCGATTCGCCCTGATAAAACAAAAATCCGCGCAGTGTATACGGGCAGACCTGCCGCAGCATCGTTTCATATAATCCGCACGGCCGGCATTCATTCTTAATGCCCATCGGCCCGGGATATCTCGATGCGCCCAGCTTCGCCTGCGCCGCTTCCCATGTCGTTTCCGGCGCGGTCTGCATCAGCGCAGAATATGCTTCATACCACTTCGTCTGATACGCTTCATATTCGTCATATGCTGCAATCATTTCCGCTTCCGTTTTGCCTTCCACCGCTGCGGCATATTCCGACAAATACGGGTGCAGCGACCCGCGCTCTTCCAATATATCCCGCGATACCCAGCACGATGCCGACGTTCCGCCCCAGTTGCAGCCGATCAGTCCGACTGTGACACCCAGCTTCTTCGCAATCTCCATCGCAAAATACAGCCCGACCGCCGACCACGCCTGTGCTTGCTCCGGTGATGCCGTCTGCCATGCCGTGCTGCGCAGCATCTGCTCAAATCCGTCATCTATCATGCGCTGCTTCGGCGTATAAAAATAACGCACGCCGCATTCCGGTGTCAGCGTTTCCAGCAGCGCCTTGCCGTTCTGCTCGTTCCGGATCTCAAATTCCATGTTGCTCTGTCCGCCGCAAAGCCATACCTCGCCGACTGCGATCTCATGAAAAACGATCTCTATTGCGCCGCATGCGATCGTCATGGTCAGATTATCCGCTGCCGGCATCGGCGGAAGTGTCACCCGCCATTTGCCCGCGGAAACAACCCCGGATGCGCATACGCCGCCCAATGTCACGGTGACACATCTGCCCTCTGCGCCGTCACCCCAGACGGTGATCGGTTTCTCCCGCTGCAACACCATCCGGTCACTGAATATCGCTGCTGCTCTCATAACGCTTTCTCCTGTTTCTTCATCCGGTATCCTTCAACAAACGTGTCCGCATGCCATTTCCTACGGCATCGGGTAGATCTGTTCCTGCGGCAGCAGCGCTGTGATGTCCGCGCCGCTTTTTCGCAGACGGTTCCATTCGTGCACCTGTTCCGTGATATCCGTAATGTTTACGATCCAGTCATGCACATAATCCTGTACCGCCTGCCCGCGCAGTCCAAGCTGGATCGAACGATACGGCAGATTCTGCCCGTTGATGTCTTTCTCCGGATCCCACTGTACCCGTACATCCGAGCGCTTGACCGCAGCCTGCCATTCTGCCTGCGTCAGCCCGCTTTCCTGCCGGTAAACCGACTGTACTGCGCTCCGCACTGCTTTGTCAAATCCGCTGCGTTTGATGTCAATTGCCAGCACATGCGACTGCCCTTCCTTCTCTGCCCAGCCGCAGCGGTACATCATCCATAAAAACGAAGGCTTGATCCATGTCATCCGCGTCATGCTGAAATGAGAGCCGAATGTGCCGATCCTGACTGCTTCTTCCGCGATCACCGGTGCATATGCCTGATAAACACGAATCGTATCTTCCGTATAAACTGCACGGATCTCCCGTTCCTTCATCACACTTCTCCTTATGCGCCGTCCTGCTGCGCTTTCTTCCGTCTTCCGCGCTTCGCCGGCTCCGATTTCTCCGGTGCATACAGTCTGCCGTATGTCTCATTCAGCTCCCGGATCTTCTTTTTCAGCTTTTCGGTATAATCTGCCGTTTTTGTCCGGTAGATCCAGTTTCCGCCAAGGGTAGACGGCGTATTGATCCGGTCAGACGGCGGTGCATTCAGAAAATCCTGAATCGGTGCAACGGCGATCCGCGCTGTGCTCGCCCATGCTGCCCGCAGAATCGCTTTCGGCAGCTTCTTCGTCTTCTTGACACCAAGGTATTTCATCGCATAGGCATTCGTTTCCGCTGTGTTCTGCTTCACCCAGCCGCGCAGCGTGTGATTGTCATGCGTGCCCGTATAGCAAACACAGTTCGATGTCTCGAAATTGTGCGGCAGATACGGATTCGATGCGCCGCTGTCAAATGCAAACTGCATCACCTTCATCCCCGGAAATCCTGTCCGTTTCAGCAAACGGATCACCGCCGGCGTGATGTTGCCCAGATCTTCTGCGATCACATGCATCTCGCCGAACCGTTCCTTCGCTGCCTTCCACAGCGCATAATCCGGCCCCTTGCGCCATTTTCCGTGCTCTGCTGTCTCTGCGCCGTACGGAATCGCATAGTAAGCCTCAAAACCGCGGAAATGGTCGATCCGCACGACATCATACATCTCCAATGTGAATGCGATCCGGTCAAGCCACCACGAAAATCCGTTTTCTGCCATGCTGTCCCAATCCCAGATCGGGTTGCCCCAGAGCTGACCGGTCACCGCAAATGCATCCGGCGGACAGCCTGCCACACAGACCGGTTTCCGTTCTGTATCCAGTTGGAACAGCTCCGGCTTCGCCCAGACTTCGGCACTGTCATATGCGCCGTAGATCGGGATATCGCCAATGATGCCGATGCCCTTTTTGCCCGCATACTGTTTCAGCGCTTCCCACTGTGTGAAGAAACAATACTGCACAAAACAATAAAAGCCGATCTGTTCCTTATAGATCCGCTTTGCTTCCGCAACCGCGTCCTTTTCATGCATCGCAAGTGCCGGCTCCCATTCATACCACGGTCTGCCGTCATGCGCTTCCTTGATCGCCATGAACAGCGCATAGTCATCCAGCCATTCCTGATGCTTTGCACAGAATTTCCTGTATCCCGTCGGCTTGTGCTTTGTAAAATTCAGATACGCTGTCTTCAAAACCGGAAGCACCTGACGATATAACAATGCATAATCAATTTCTTCTGCACTCGTATCCCACGGCAAGCCTTCGTAATCTGCTGCATACAGCCAGCCCTTCTCCGCCAGCAGGTCAAAATCAATCAGATATGGATTGCCCGCAAACGCCGAACAGGACTGATACGGCGAATCTCCGTATCCCGTCGGCGAAAGCGGCAGCACCTGCCAGTAACGGCAGCCCGCTTCCTGCAAAAAATCTATAAACGCATACGCCGATTTGCCCAGCTTTCCGATCCCGTGCTTCGACGGCAGCGCCGATACCGGAAGCAATATTCCGCTTTCCCGCATATTCATTCCTCCGTCTTATCTTCCGGATAGATCATCCGGCAGTCTTCCAGCGGTGCAGAATCCTGCTCCGAAATATAGATCTCCGCTGTCTTCGAAAGGTCGTTTCCTGCAAATTGTTCCGCTTGCAGCAATTGCAGCAGCATCTCTGCCGCATCCCTTGCCTGATCCGCTGCAAGCCATATGCCCAGCTCGCTTCCCGAAAGGTAATCATATCCGTTATCCGTCAGCAAGCCGCCTGAGACTTCTTCGGCACGCGCCGGCAAAAGCGTCAGGATATCCAGATCCGGATTCTCCATTTTTTCTGCATCCAGTTTCACAATAATTGTTTGCATAACTGCACCTCCTGCTTTCCGATTGCATATTTTTTGCGCCGGCGGGTACACTACCTTCAAATGCATCCGAAGGAGTGACGTTCTTTGCAGCACAATGTGCATCCCGCCGCATACATCATTGCGTTTCTATCCGGCTTTTTCCTCTATGCCATGTTCGAGATCGCCCTGCGCGGCAGCACCCACTGGACAATGGGTCTGCTCGGCGGCATCAACATGACCGTTTTATGCAGCATGCGCCGCTTTCTGCATGCACCGATGCCCGTCTGCGCCGCTTACGGCATGCTCTTTGCTACAGCTTCCGAATTTACCTGCGGCGTGTTCGATAACCTGATTATGGGCTGGCATGTCTGGGATTATTCCGGTATGCCGTTCCATATCCTCGGACAGATCTGCCCGCTGTTCTCCGGCATCTGGTTTCTCCTCTGCCTCGCCGGTCTGCATGTCTGCAATGCCATCCGGCTGCAATATCAGAAATAAGCTATGCCGCGCAGCCGGTCAATATATTCCGCAAGCTCACATGCCATTTCACATTGCTCCGGGATCCGCGGGTGCCCCGGCGTTGCCTGCCCGCTGCGGGTGAACCGGAACCGCTTGACCCGCGGGCTGTTCATCCGTTCACAGGCTTCATCCAGCAGCGCTTCCCAGTATGCATCATGCATCAGCACCGTCAGCATCAGAATAAACACTGCATCCGGATACTTTGCCATCAGATCAGCCAGCCAGCCGCAATATGCTTCCAGCCATGCTTCCCGCTGCTGAGGCGTAAAATCACAGTCCTCACCCGCCACATGCCGGTCATTCTGCCCGATCGCCACTGTCACATAATCCGGCACATAACTCGAAAAATCCCACGGTGTCATCTCTGTATCCGGATGATAGCACAGCTTGTCATATGCTGTTTCCATGCCGTATCTGCCGTTGTCAAAATAGCCGGTGCCGTCAAACAGTGCGATGCCGCCCTGCGCCGTCACATGCACCTGCGCATGCAAAAGACGCGCCGCCTGCATCGCATAACTGTGCCATGCATTGTCATATACCGCATCATATACCGGCGGATCTGCTGCCGCTGTGTATGCGACCGCTTCCGTCACCGAACCCGCTGTGACACTGTCGCCGAAGCATTCCAGTTTCAGCGACGGCAGCGGCGGCAGTACTGTCAGGTCTGCACCCGCTGCAAGCAGGATCCCTTTCAGCGTGAACCGGTGCGTCGCATCCTGCCGCTTGAACAGGATCATGGTGTGCGCACCGTCCCCTTCCACCGGGATCTCATACCGGTGCAGCACATCGTTTTCTTCCGTGAGCCGCAACTGATGCTCTGCACCGTCCAGCAGATAGCCAAGCTGTAAACCGCTGTAAATACGATGGTTTTCGATCTCTAAAAAAAGAGAATCGCCGGTAAACCCAAACTGTACCAGCGATCCTGCCCAGAAAAACTGCGGTGCATCCGGATCGCTGCGATCTATGCGTCCCATATATTGCAGACGCGCATCAGACGGTTTGATTCGTTCCATTGCTTTGCCCCACATGCTTCTTTTCCTATGAGAAGACAGCAGCCCCGCTTGTTCTCACCGCGGAAAACCGCTGCCTTCGTTTTTCATCCTGCCCTCAGCCCTGTGCGATCTCCGCGGCAAGTGCATCAAGCTGTTCCTTCATTTTTGCATCATTCGTCAGGTCATATGCCGTGCGCAGGAACAATCCTTCCAGCTCCTTTTGCTGCTGATCGTGTGCGCTTTGTGCAAGTGTCAGCGCAAGATTCACCAGTTCTGTGCTCGGCTGCTGCGTCAGTGCATATTTTTCGTATGCATCCACGATCTGTCCGTGGGTCGGCGGCGTGAACTTCTGCCCATAGCTGTTCATGCGTTTGACCACATCCTGAAGCTCGTATTCCACCGCTTTCGACGGCTGGAACCGGATGCTCTCAAAATAAAAGACCGCTGCATTGAAAAAGTCATTCATCTTATAGCAATAAAATCCGACATTTGTCAGCGTTCTTGCAATTCTGCCCGGTGTGGTGCAGATCCGCAGCGTTTCCCGGCATTCATCCAGCAGCTTCGGCATATTGTCTGCCAGTTTATAAAGCTCTGCACGCTCAAAACGTACATCCGCGCTCACGGCATTGAACCGCACGGCACGATCCAGCGCTTTCTCCGCTGCCCGCGTTTTGCCGTTTTCGATCAGCACATAGCCATACAGCTCCAGATATGCAGAGAAATCAAACGGCGCACGCTCAAATACCTTGTCATCCGGATAAAATTCACGGTACATGTGATATTCAAACGGATTCCGGAAGCAATAAAACTTCGGGCTCTCGCTCTCAAAATGTGCCGCAATTTTATCTGAAATCGCTGCAAGGATCGTTTCAGCTTCCTGCATCTTTTTCGCTTCTACCAGCTTCAGTGCTGCTGCATATGCCTGATCCATGCGGCGATCGCCGACAAAGGTCAGCTCCTGCATCTGCTCCTTCATATTCTGCGGCATCAGACCGAATGCATATTCTGCAACCGCTGCTACCAGCTCCTCTGCATTCGGCTCCCGGCGCAGGTCATCCGCAATATCCGACAAATGCCGCATGTCTTTTTTCAGGTCGCCGGTCATCTCCGAACGTACCTGTGCCATCAATTCGTTTACAGTCATATGTGTGTTTCCCCTTTTTATAACCTCTTGATTTCATGAAAATCCGTTTCGGGAAGTGCTGATGAAAGTGTCTCCGACGGATGTATGATGCGGATTCCGCCTCATTTTTGCTCCATCGGAGATACCGGTTCGATCCGCGTTTTCTCAGGACTCTTTTTCAACCGTCTGAATGCCGAGAATATCCAGATTCTCCTTTTCCACCGGCGACGGGCAGCCACTCATCAGCTCGCGTGCATTCTGTACCTTCGGGAAGGCAACAACATCACGCAGCGAATCTGCTTCCGCAAGCGTCATGGTCAGTCTGTCCAGACCAATACCCAGTCCGCCGTGCGGCGGTGCACCGTACTTATATGCTTCTACAAGGAAGCCGAATTTTGCTTCGATCTCCTCATCTGTCAAGCCAAGTGCCTCAAACATCTTCTGCTGCAATTCATAATCCGTGATGCGCATGGAGCCGGAACAAAGCTCTGTGCCGTTCAGCACAAGGTCATATGCCTTTGCAAAGACCTTCTCCGGCGCAGTATCGAGATATTGCAGGCATTCATCCATCGGCATTGTGAACGGATGATGCATCGCAAGCCATTCGCCGGTTTCCTCATCCTTTTCAAAGAACGGGAACTGCGTGATCCACAGGAAATTGAATTCGCCTTCCGGAATCAGATCGAGCTTTCTGCCCAGATGATTGCGCAGTGCACCCAGAACCGGCAGTGTCACAGATGTCTTATCTGCAACGATCAGAACCACGTCACCCTGCTCTGCACCCGCAGTTTCCAGAATCGCTTTCAGCTCGCCATCCTTGAGGAATTTGCCGAAGGAGCAGTTCGGCTCTGCATCGACCCAGCGGATATATGCAAGGCCCTTTGCGCCGATGCCGCGTACCATTTCGGTCAGCTTGTCTATCTCCTTGCGCGTCAGGACAGATGCGGCATTCTTTGCCGTGATACAGCGAACCGTGCCGCCGGATGCAAGTGCATTTGCAAAAACTGCAAATTCCACATCCTTCACAGTTTCGGAAAGATCGGTCAGCTCCATGCCGAAACGCAGGTCAGGCTTATCCGATCCGAAACGGTTCATCGCTTCGGTATAGGTCAGGCGCGGCAGCGGGGTTTTCAGCTCTCTGCCCATGACATCATGGAACAGACGGATCAGGAAGCCCTCTGTCAGATCCAGAATATCGTCTACATCCACAAAGCTCATTTCCAGGTCGATCTGGGTGAAC
>DMBA01000383.1:0-9817 GCA_003446315.1 Ruminococcus sp.
ACCTTCGGCGGAGACTTCCTCAGCGTTCAGGCACTCAGCCCGAAATCCTGGCTCGTCTGCCTCGTACTGGCACTCCTCGTTATCCCGATCGACATGATCCGCAAGGCGATCATGAACCCGAAAGCACAGTGATTAAGGCATGCGCCCATGCGCGGAATCGTTTCTGACTGACCCCAAAAGAAGGGAACTGAAATTATGCTGAACAGAGCGCAAATTGAACAGTTGAATGATTTCTTCACTGATCTTCAAAAGCGAAAACAAAAAGGCGTTTATTTCTATCGCTTCAATGGCTATAACCGGCAGATCCATGATTTCATCCTCGATTACCATGAGGCTGCCAGACTCGGCGGTGTCATCATTGAAGGCAAACTTGCCAATCCTGACCAGAAAATGCTCGGCTATTACGGCGAGATCATGGGCATGGACTTCCGGCTCGATACCGGCTTTATTCGGGAGAAGCTGCATAAGTGGCTTCCCCGTATGAACGCCGCACAGTGCGAAAATGTCGCAAATGCGGTCTTTGATGTCCTTTCCGACCTCAAAAATGCCGGCAAGAACGAGAATATGCTCAAAAATGTGTATGTCAAGTTTATGTGCTGGCTCTATTATCGGCTCGAACGGATCGTTCATCTGCTCGGTAATGAAAAACTGCCGAAGATCCTCTATGAAGGCGATGTCTCAAACTATGAGCTGCTGCTCCTGCATGCGCTCAATATCGCAGGCTGCGATATTATTCTGCTGCAATATCACGGCGATGACGCTTATCTCAAAGCCGATCCCGCTGCTGCAATGTCCGATCTGCTCAAGATCCCCGATATGCAGCCGTTCCCGCCCGATTTCAGTCTCAAAAAGATCCGGCAGGATATTCAGCAGAAAATGCAGCTTGAACAACTCTATGGCCCAAAACCTGAAAAATCTCCCTGCACCAATGCATGGTGCTCCGGCAAGATCCTCGAAGATATGCGGACGGTCTATCAGAAACGCGGTACCGATAACCGGTTCTTCTATAACTGCTTTTTCAGAATGACCGGTGTGGAAGACAAACTGACCTATCAGAATGAGCTCTTTCATATGTATCACGATATCAAGGCAATGTCGCGCAGTATGGTCATCGTCAATGCGTCCATCGCGCCGCCTGCCCCGACCGAAATCGACAGCATTCCGCGCAAAAATTATCAGAATGCACAGCAACTGATTCAGGATCTTTCTGCCGTGTTCAAAACGATCGTCCCGGAACAGGAACTCCAGAAAATGCTCCACCAGGCTTTCGTTTCGATCCTGCTCGAAGAAAACAGCAAGGATGATAACGTCAACCGGCTGCTCAATAAGGCAATCTATCTGCTCTGCTGGTTCAAACGCTATCAGCGGGATCTGTTCTCCGGCTGGAAATATCCCAAAATCTCCGTCTTTATCTATATGGGCGGCTGTCAGACCGAATATGAAGCGCTCTTTTGCCGCTTCCTCGCAAAGCTCCCCGTCGATGTGGCGATCTTTGTGCCGGATCTGAATAAACAGTGCTGCCTCAGCGACCCGACCCTCTTTGAATCGCGGTTCTCTGAATCCCTCAATGTGGACTGCTTCCCCGAAGCAGAACAGGGGCTGCGCGTCGGAACCGCTGCCTATCATGCCGAAAAAGAACTCGATACGATTATGTATCAGGACAGCGGGATGTATCGGAATCAGCAGTATGAACAAGCCGAAGCCGTCACGCTCCAGACCATGTATGAGGAAATCGCAATCCTCTGGAATCAGGAAATGAAGTACAGACCGTACTTCGATACCGAAAACGGATCCGTCAATCTGCCGGTCATCTTCTCCAAGATCGTCGGCGTGAAGGACGGCGACCAAATGGCCTATTGGCTGAGCATCAAAGAACTCATTACGCCTGATACCATCGTGATTACCGGTGCACCCTATATCCCGGAAGGCAATCCGAATCCGATGAAACAGTTTGTTCCGCAGTTTATCCGGAACGGCAGGATCCTCAAACAGGCGATCCGTTCCCATCAGGCTTATCCTTACGGCATCCTCAGAGAAGCGACCCAGAATCATATTCTCGATAAGATCCAGATGCTCATTGACCGCAAGATCATCAAGGGTACCTTCGAAAACGGCATGGAATTCAATATCCTTGCAACGCTCCTTTGCCTCGATCGCCGTACCATCCAGATGATCCAGAAATTCGATTTTACCAAAACCAATCCGAAAGTGATCTATGTGCTGACAGAGGAATCTGTACTTTCTCCGGAAGATGCCATCTATTTCTCGTTCCTGAATCTCATCGGCTTTGATGTGCTGTTCTTCGTGCCGACCGGCTATCAATGTGTGGAACAGCATCTCAATAAAATCAATTTTGAGACACATCAGATCGGCGAATACCAATATAATATGCATGTTCCGAATTTCAATGCACTCAAGATTCCGAAACGCCATAAATGGCGGGATAAAATTTTTAAGAGAGGTACATGACTATGGGACTTGATTTTACCAAAACCAGCGCCGCTGCACAAGCCGCTGCCGTTGAAGCACAGGCTCCTGCTGCTGTTCCGGCTGTCATCGAAGAACCGGTACAGTTCGACATCGTTGCAGACAGAGCCAAAATGAATGAACTCGTCGGTTCCGCTGAGGTCGATGCGCTTGCAAGCCAAATCGAAGTTGCAAATCTCGAAACCATTGTCTCCTTCGGCGCGGAAACCGCTGAGGAGATCTCCAAGGCTTCCGATATCGTGCTCAACAGCATGAGCATGTCCCAGATCGACGAATCCAGTGCAATGCTCAATGAACTTGCCAAAATTATGTCCAAGTTCGATATCGACGAAATTAAGGACAATCCTTCCCTGTTCGGCAAGCTCTTTCATAATCTCCGCAAACAGCTCGACAAGATCCTCGCAAAATATCACACCATGGGCGAGGAAGTCGATAAGATCTATGTGGAACTGAAAAAATATGAGAGCGAGATCAAACAGGCGAACCGGAACCTCAATAAAATGTTTGAGGCGAATGTCGCTTATTACCATCAGCTCGTCAAATACATCCTCGCCGGCGAACAGGGCTGCCGTGAGATCGAAGCCTATATCGCACAGCGGCAAGCCGATATGGAAACAACCGGCGATCAATCCATTCAGTTTGAGATCACCAGCCTCAATCAGGCGCTGATGATGCTCGAACAGCGGACACAAGACCTCAGAACGGCTGAAAATGTCGCTATGCAGTCGATCCCCATGATTAAAACCATGGAATTCACCAACATGAACCTCGTCCGCAAAATTAACTCCGCTTTCATCGTGACGCTGCCGGTCTTTAAGCAGGCTCTGGCACAAGCCATCATGCTCAAACGTCAGAAGATCCAGGCTGAATCTATGGCGGCGCTCGATGCAAAAACCAATGAGATGCTCATTAAAAATGCCCAGAACACCATGGAAATGTCAAAACGCAGTGCACAGCTCGCTTCGGGCAGCTCCATCAAGATCGAGACACTCGAAACAACCTGGCGCACCATCATGAACGGAATTGAGGAGACAAAAGCAATTCAGCAAGATGCGCAGAAAAAGCGTATTGAGGACCAAGTTCGCCTTGAGGCTATCAAAACTGAATTCAATCAGAAATACCATATGCCCGGCGAGAAAAAATAATTTTTTTAACGGAGGAATTTATTATGCCTGTCAATCTCTCAAAAGGTCAGAAAGTAAGCCTGACAAAGGACAACCCCGGTTTGACCAATGTCGTAGTCGGTATCGGCTGGGACGTGAATGCATTTGATACCGGCGGAGATTTCGATCTCGACGCTTCTGCATTCCTGCTCGGTGAAAACGGTAAAATCACCAATCCCGGTGACTTCGTTTTCTATGGCAATAAGACCCATGCAAGCGGTTCCGTTCAGCATATGGGCGATAACCTCACCGGTGCCGGCGACGGCGACGATGAGCAGATCAAGATCGACCTGAGCAAAGTGCCCGCTGATATCGCTAAGATCGCTTTTACCGTTACCATCTATGAGGCAGAAGCAAGACGGCAGAACTTCGGTCAGGTCAGCAACTCCTATATCCGCATCTACAATGAGGCGAACGGTGAGGAACTGCTCCGCTATGACCTCGGCGAAGACTTCTCCATCGAGACGGCTGCCATCTTCGGCGAACTCTATCGCAATAACGGCGAATGGAAGTTCAATGCCATCGGCAGCGGCTATCAGGGCGGTCTGGCTGCAATCTGCAACAGCTACGGCGTTGACGTTGAGTAATCTGTAACAAAATCCATTTACAAAGGAGGATTCTATCATGCCTGTCAATCTTTTGAAAGGTCAAAAAGTTGATTTGACAAAAAATAACCCCAGCCTTACAAAGCTGATCGTCGGTCTGGGTTGGGATACCAATAAATATGACGGCGGTGCCGATTTTGACCTCGATGCTTCCGCTTTCCTTTGCGGTGAAAACGGAAAGGTGCTCACTGACTCCGATTTCATATTCTACAGCAATCTCAAGCACAGCTCCGGTGCAGTTGAGCATACAGGCGATAACCTCACCGGTGAGGGCGAGGGCGATGACGAGGTCATTAAAGTCGATCTCAGCAAGATCCCCGATAATATCTCGAAGATCGCTTTCACGGTTACCATCTATGATGCGGAAGCAAGACGGCAGAACTTCGGTCAGGTCAGCAATGCGTATATCCACATCATTGACCAGGCAACCGGTACGGAGCTGATCCGCTATGATCTGGGTGAGGATTTCTCCATCGAAACGGCTGTCGTTGTCGGCGAGCTCTATCGCCATAACGGCGACTGGAAGTTCAATGCCATCGGCAGCGGCTTCCAGGGCGGCTTGTATGCGCTCTGCCAGAACTACGGTGTCAACGTCTGAGTCTTTTCCGGCGCTTGTCACTGCTGAATAGCAAGAAAGTGATGGTGACAGAATATGTCAGTTAGCTTACAGAAAGGTCAAAAGGTCGAGCTCCGCAAGGAAAACGGTTCGACTCTGACCAGAGTCATGGTCGGTCTTGGCTGGGATGAAGCACCCAAATCCGGCGGGTTGTTCTCCGGTATGTTCTCCGGCTCCTCTTCCCAGATCGACTGCGATGCTTCCGCTTTTGTTTGCAGCGGCGGCAGACTCACTTCCAATAAGGATATCGTTTATTATGCGAACCTGACCCATCCGAGCCAGTGCGTTCGCCATATGGGCGATAACCTCACCGGTGCCGGCGACGGCGATGACGAACAGATCATGGTCGATTTGCAGCAGCTCCCTGCTGAATACGATAAGATCGTTTTTGTCGTCAATATCTTCCAGGCTGCACAGCGGAGACAGAATTTCGGTATGATCCGCAACGCTTTTATCCGCATCTGCGATGAAAGCGGTAAGGAATTGTGCAGATATAACCTGTCTGAGAATTATGACGGGATGACTGCTATGATCTTCGGTGAACTCTATCGCCATAACGGTGCATGGAAGTTCAATGCCATCGGTCAGGCAACAACCGATAATTCCATTCAGGATCTCGCAAAGAAATTTGTCTGATAAAAAACCGTTTGCAGCAGAGCAGAAAATTCTGGATTTCTGCTCTGCTGCGCTTTGTTCATAAGTTGTGATGACATCAACCGGATCGTGCACCGTTGACCGGCATTTTTATGCAAAGGAGAATGTTGTTTTCATGCCCAATCCCCTGCCCGCTATTGCATCTGAACTGTTCTTTACAGACCTCGACAGCACGATGATCTTTTCGCACAGGCATCCGCATGATGCCGATTGCGTCTGGGTCGAGGAATTGAACGGAAAACAACAGAGCTTTATGACCCGGAAATCCTTTCGCTTTTTCCAGATGCAAAACAGGTTCAGAATCGTTCCGCTGACGACCAGATCTTTTCAGCAGTTTTCCAGACTCCGCTGCCTCACCGAAACAATGGGCTGGCAGGATGCCCTCATTTGCAACGGCGCGGTGCGGCTGTGCGGCGAACAGGAAGATCTGCAATGGCGTTCCGATTCCGAAAACCTCGCTGCACCCCATTTGCAGCAGCTCCTTTCTCTCAAACGTGCCGCTGCAAATCTCTGCGGGACGGATGCGATCGTTTCCGCAGAACCATTCCTGTTTTATGTGAAAGCCGCCGACCGTGTCGCGGAAGTCACGGATCTGCTCCTTCCGCTTGCGGATCCAAAACAGATTATCATTTTCCATGATGCCAGAAAAGTCTATTGCATCCCGCAGACGCTCAGCAAGGGCGCTGCTGCAATGCGATATGCAAAATTATTTGCGGATCAGCCGTTTTGGGCTGCCGGTGACGGTGAATTGGATATTCCGATGCTCAATGCTGCGTCCGTTCGATTCTGTTCACCGGAGATCAGCAGCCGGATCCGTTCGGACGGACAGACTTTCGTCTGCCATGCTCCGTTTTCAGATACCGTCTGCGATCTGCTGGATCAAATGTCACCAAAGGAGATCTGATTTGATTCAAGATATTGAGATAAAATACAGCGTCGGTGCATTGCTCTATACACCGGCGCTGAACAGAAAAATTGCCGATTCTGTCATCCATGAAAAATTCGGCACCAAATATTCCCTTGCACTCTGTCTGGAAGATACCATCGGCAATGATATGGTCGCAGCAGCAGAGGCGCAGCTTTGCGATACCTTGCACCGCATCCATCAGTCGTCACAGCAATCATCCTTCTATCTCCCGAAAATCTTTGTGCGCGTCCGTCAGCCGGAACAGCTCACTTCGGTCTATCAGGCGCTGAAACCTTACAGCAGCATCGTCACGGGGTTTATCTTCCCAAAATATACCGTTTCAAATGCCGATGCCTATGACACTGCCTTGCTGCAAATCAACAGCATCGCTTCCAAAAAATTCTGGATGATGCCCATTCTCGAAAGTCTGGACATCATTGCCCCTACCACCCGCTATGCCGTGCTCGACGGCATCCAAAAACATATCGACGCGATGCAGGACTGCGTTTTGAATGTGCGCGTCGGCGGAAACGATTTCTGTAATCAGTTCTCTGTCCGGCGGCATTACGATGAAACCATTTACGACATTCTGCCCATCTCACAGCTCCTGAGCGATATTCTGACCTTTTTCTCCAGAGATTACGTCGTTTCAGGCCCCGTATGGGAATTCTTTTCCAGCGATAACCATGAATGGCGCTCCGGCTTGCAAGCAGAACTCAAACGCGATATCCTGAACGGATTTGTCGGCAAAACCGTCATTCACCCAAAACAAATCAGTGTTGTCAATGAAATGCTCAAAGTGTCCAATAAGGATTTTGAGGATGCAAAAACAATTCTGAATTGGGATCAGAACGGTCTTCAGGTCGGAAAGAGTTTTGGCGGAGAAAGGATGAATGAGGTTCGGACGCACTATAACTGGGCAAGAAAAATCTTGCTGCTGTCTGAACTCTACGGAATCAATTAAAATGGAAAGAACATTCAAAACAGAAGACCTGATCCGGGTCGCAAAACGTGAAAATAATCAGATGCGCAGCTTCCTCTATGTCAATCCGTTTCAGGGAAAGCATGTCCCCGTTGCACCGGCAGATGCCCTGCTGCTGTTCAAACAACTCGCAGAAAAAGCAGAAGCACAGTTTCAGAATGAAAAACTCCTCATCATCGGGTTTGCCGAAACTGCTACTGCCATCGGCAACGCAATTGCATGGTTTTTGCCCCAGACCTGCGCCTTCCTCACCACCACCAGAGAGAATGTCCCAAATGCGGAATATCTCTATTTTACCGAATCGCACAGCCATGCTACTGAACAGCGCCTTGTCGTGAATCAGCTCGAAAAATGGATCCGGAAAACCGATCGGATCGTGTTCGCAGAAGATGAGGTCACGACCGGCAATACCATCATGAAGCTCATCTCGGCGCTCCGGAATGCCTTTCCGGATGCATCTCTGCAATTCGGCATCGTGTCCATCCTCAACAGCATGACCGATGAACGGCAGAAAGATTTCAAGCATGCACAGATCCCCTGCGTCTATTATCAGCGCATCCCGTTCGGCTATCAGACCGATCAGACAGAAGCCTATTCCTATGAGCCGCTGCCTGTCAATTGCGCAAAACCTGTGCATCTCCATGCAGAAAAGCAGATCTTCCAAAGCGGCTGGAATCCCAGAATCGCTGCCGATATGCAGCAGATCCGGACAGTCTGCCGGCAATTTGCAGATTCTGTGCTCCGTTCCGTTCCGGCAGATGCAAAACCTTTGAATCTGCTCGTGCTCGGTACTGAGGAATTTATGTTCCCGGGCTTGCTGCTCGGTCATTTGCTCGAAAAGCATGGCCATTCCGTGCGGTTCCATGCCACGACTCGCAGCCCGATCGAAGTCAGCCGGCATCCGCAGTATCCGCTGCATCAGCGCTCGCCGCTGGTCAGCTTCTATGAAGATGGCCGCAGAACTTTTTTGTATAATCTTGCAAAATATGACAAGGTTTTTGTTCTCACCGATGCACCCGAAATCTGCCCGGACGGTGCGGAGAGTCTGCTCGGTGCCCTCGAACAGCACGGAAATTCAGATGTTACTATAATACAGTGGAGTGAATCAGATTGATGAAAAGCAGCTATTCCGACAATGATGTAACACTCTTGTTAAAGGATATTACCGGATTGGTGGAGCCGCTGCCTGCCTCTGTGCGTGAGGTCTATATCCAAAGCGGTACGCATTACTGCGAAATGCTGCCGCTGGAATACACCCCCACCGAGATGTATATGAATGCCTATCAGCAGGCGCTCGTGAATTATTCCGCTGCGACTGCCGCTGCCATCGCCAATCTCGCTGAAAAAATCTATCGAAAAAAAGGCGGCAATACCGTTATCGTTTCGCTCGCAAGAGCCGGCATCCCCATCGGGATCCTCCTGAAACGGTATCTGCGCTTTCAATATCAGGTCGATGTCCCCCATTATGCGATCTCGATTATCCGCGGCAGGGGCATTGATAAAAATGCGATCAACTATATCCTCGCACATCATGATCCCGATTCTGTCCAGTTTATCGACGGATGGATCGGAAAAGGCGCGATCCTCGGACAACTCAAAGAGGCACTCAGGGATTATCCGCAGCTCTCGCCCGCGCTTGGCGTTGTCTCTGACCCCGCTA
Source organism: Ruminococcus sp. (assembly GCA_003446315.1). Lineage (GTDB taxonomy): Bacteria > Bacillota > Clostridia > Oscillospirales > Ruminococcaceae > Firm-04. The sequence goes on from DMBA01000383.1 coordinate 9,075, forward strand.
TGCTCACCGATCTCTGCGGTACCCATTCGGATCTCCTGATCCCCTCTTCGTGTCTCAATGCGACGGTCACAGGCTTAATCAGCAGAACGTTCCTGCGGGATGATATCATCGGCGCGGACGATTTTCACGGTGCTGCGTTCTATCAGGAACTCGCCCCGCATGATCTCTCCGAAGATTTTCTTTCCGCTGTGCAGCAATATTTTGCTCCGCCAAATCCGGAATCTGAATGCGGTTTTTCCGGTCGCACCGGTCTGGATGTCGTCCGGCAGATCGCTGCGCATTATAATGTGCGCGATATCAACCTCATTAAACCCGGCATCGGGGAAGCAACCCGCGTGCTGCTTCGCCGCATCCCGTGGAAAATGATCCTCAACCCCGATTACGCCCAAGCCGATGAATTGCGGCATATCCGGCAGCTCGCCGATGAAAAACATGTCCCGTGCGAAATCAGCAGCGTGCCGCTTGGCAATTATAAGGTCTGCGGCATCATCAAACAATTGACAGATGTCTGAAAGAAACGAGGTGCTCCTGTATGTTACAGATCCCGGAATTCTGTCTTCCCCCTGTGAATCAAAGCAATGTGTGTGATATCAACCGGCTGCTCAGACCGCCGTATTCCACGTCAACCATCTGCGACCTCAATCTCGGTGTCGCCGGTATCCCCGGTATGGGCGGCATGGGTATGGGTATGAACGGTATGGGTATGGGCGGTATGGGTATGGGCGGCATGGGCATGGGCGGCA
>DMBA01000383.1:9897-10046 GCA_003446315.1 Ruminococcus sp.
GGGCGGCATGGGCATGGGCGGTATGAACGGTATGGGCGTGCTCGCTGCTGCCGGCGTTGCTGCCGCACTCTCCCAACAACAGCAGCAGCAACAACAGTTCAACCAGCAACAGCAATTTAATCAACAGCAACAGCCGTTTAATCAGCAAC
>DMBA01000132.1 GCA_003446315.1 Ruminococcus sp.
TGGTCGTGCTGCATATTGCCGCCGCAGATGCCGCAGAACCGATGGTCGGTATACCACTGATGCAGATGATATGCCGTGAATGCTGCATAGAGATATTTTCCGGTGCAGCGGTCACGCAGTTCCCGCATGGTATAATACTGATAATCTGCGGCTGATTCGGCTGCATCTGCCAGAAAAAACGCTTCCTGATCTATAGAAAACAAATAGACGGCATTGGTGCAATTTTCCGGAACATGCGGGAATTGCAGCACACCGTCTGCGCATGCGGCAAGCAGCTTGCCGTCCCGGAAGCACATCACATAATCGGTTGGACGCGGCTGCACGTTCCGGAAACTGTTGTTGAGCCGGCTTGGTAAAATATCCTGTATCATGGTTTTACTCCTGTTTCTTCATTGCCCTTCTATTATAACATAGGTTGCGATGAAAAGCAATAAGGCGGAAACCGGAGAAGCGGATATTTCGCATCAAACAGAAACGCCGCAGCATTTCCGGAGATCATCTCCGAAACGCTGCGGCGTATTTTGTTTCTTTCAGGCGATTTTTTTCAGCGGATCAATAGTCCATGCCGCCTGCGGGCATTGCCGGAGCAGCCGGAGCCGGCTCCTTGATATCGGTGACAAGGCTCTCAGTGGTCAGAACCATAGCAGCGACAGAAGCAGCATTTTCCAGTGCGGAACGAGTTACCTTTGTCGGGTCTACGATACCGGCCGGGATCATATCAACATACTCCTCAGAATATGCATTGAAGCCATAGCCGTCCTTGCCTGCACGCTTGATGTTTTCGATGATGACAGAGCCTTCCAGACCGGCATTTGCTGCGATCTGACGGATCGGCTCTTCCAGTGCGCGGAGAATGATCTTTGCACCGGTCTTTTCATCGCCTTCGAGGGTATCAACGAGTGTCTGAACAGCCTTTGTTGCGTTCAGCAATGCAACGCCGCCGCCGGCAACGATGCCTTCTTCAACAGCAGCCTTGGTTGCAGCGAGTGCATCCTCGACGCGCAGCTTCTTTTCCTTCATCTCGATCTCAGTGGGTGCGCCGACCTTGATGACTGCAACGCCGCCGACCAGCTTTGCAAGACGCTCCTGGAGCTTCTCACGATCGAAATCGGAAGTGGAGTTCTCGATCTCTGCACGGATCTGAGCTACTCTTGCCTGGATTGCATCGGAATCGCCGGCACCGTCCACAATGATGGTGTTCTCCTTGGAGATGACGACCTGACGTGCTCTGCCGAGCTGAGTGATCTGTGTATCCTTCAATTCCAGACCCAGATCAGCAGTGATGACTTCACCGCCGGTCAGTGTAGCGATATCCTTGAGCATTTCCTTGCGGCGATCGCCGAAGCCCGGAGCCTTGATTGCTGCGCACTTGAAAGTACCGCGCAGATTGTTCAGGATCAGGGTGGTCAGTGCCTCGCCCTCAATATCTTCTGCGATGATGACCAGACGCTTGCCGCTCTGAACGATCTGTTCCAGCAGCGGCAGGATTTCCTGAATGTTGGAGATCTTCTTATCTGTGATGAGCAGGAATGCATCATCATAAATTGCTTCCATTTTATCGGTATCGGTGACCATGTAAGGGCTGACATAGCCGCGGTCAAACTGCATACCTTCCACAACTTCGCTGTAGGTTTCAGCGGTCTTGGATTCCTCGATGGTGATAACGCCGTCCTTGGAGACCTTCTCCATTGCCTCTGCGATCAGCTTGCCGATCGTTTCATCAGCGGAAGAAATGGTTGCAACTCTTGCGATATCAGCGCTGCCGTCAATCGTCTTGGAATTTGCCTTGACGGTCTCAACAGCCGCATTGACAGCCTTATCCAGACCCTTCTTCAGGATCATCGGATTTGCGCCTGCTGCGATGTTCTTCATGCCTTCGCGGATGATTGCCTGTGCAAGCAGGGTAGCGGTGGTCGTACCGTCACCGGCTGCATCGTTTGTCTTAACGGAAACTTCCTTGACAAGCTGTGCACCCATGTTCTCAAACGGGTCTTCCAGTTCGATCTCTTTTGCGATGGTAACACCGTCGTTTGTAATCAGCGGTGCGCCGAATTTCTTGTCCAGAACGACATTTCTGCCCTTCGGGCCAAGTGTGATTTTAACAGTATTTGCGAGCTTATCAATACCAGCCTGGAGCGCTTTTCTCGCTTCCTCGCCGTACTTCAGATCTTTAGCCATGATATATCTGCTCCTTTCAGGTTATCGGATTCAAATGGATGATTATGCTTCCACCACTGCCAGAATGTCATTCTGCTTGACGATGGTATATTCCTGTCCGTCGAGCTTGACCTCGGTGCCGGCATACTTGCTCAGCAGCACTTTGTCGCCGACTTTCACATACATTGTAATTTCTTTGCCTTCCACAACGCCGCCGGGACCGACTGCCACAACTTCTGCAACCTGCGGTTTTTCCTGTGCAGAAGCGGTCAGAATGATGCCGCCTTTTGTTGTTTCCTCTGCTTCGGTCATACGGACCACAACTCTGTCAGCCAAGGGTTTGATTGTCATGATGGATTCCTCCTTGTTCTATATTCGGAAGCCGGCATTTGCCGAACCTTCCGGGATTAGCACTCTGCTTTTGCAGGTCTTAGCACTCGTTCTCTCTGAGTGCTAAATCTATTGTACCATGTTTTGAAAAAAAATCAAGTCTTTTTTCCATCTTTTCACATTATTTGTATGCATGCACAATTTTTTTTGCTTACATGAGAACGAATTGAACACTTTTATATTCCCGTTCCGCCCGATTCTTTTTATGATATGCAGACGGATTCCAAAATATCTCTTGACATTGTCGGCTGTTTTGTGCTACAATAGAAGTGTATAGAGTTTGGCGGCTTCGTATGCTTTAGAATGTTGATGCAGCGTCTTTTCCCGCAGCCGGGAGAATGCGCTCAGAAAGGCGGGAATCCGTTATGCGCGATCTGTTCTTTTTGCCCGATCGTTGGGAGCCGGATCCGATGATCTCAACGAATCAAACCCGGCATATCAAAGTGCACGGCTATTCCGGCAAGACCGTCCCTGCATGGCAGCTCGGCGATTGGAAAGGAAACTGGTCAGCCGTCTGCTCCTCGATCCCGATGGCTTCCGGCTGGCTGGAAGCAGGCGGTGAATATCGCTTTTGCTTTTGTCTGAACGGCGGCGAAAACAGCCGCGGAGATGAAGTCTGCATGCTGGAAATTTTCGGGGATGACCGCGAGGAACGGCTTTGCTTTCCGCTGAACCGCGGCAAAACCAAACCGCTGCTCGAAAAAAATCATTGGCTGATCTACGCGATCCCGTTTACGGCTCCTGCCGCTTCGGATGCACTGTATTTCCGGTTTGTCGCTTCCGGTGCAGTCTGTACCGTCACCGGATTGCCTGAAATGAATATGGCGGCATGTGACAACATTGTGCCCGATGAGCCGGATACGACCCATGCACAGCGCCATAATATCTGCTTTCCGGACGGATGGCCGGAGAAAAAGGAAAAAGTCGTGCTGAAGGCACGCGGAAAAGAATTTGCGCTCCCTAAGAAAACATTGCAGATAACGGCTGCGGCTGCCGGTCTGACCGTTGGTTCGCTGCTGGTTTATCAAATGCTGAAACGTCGGAAGTAAAATACTATGAAAAAGAATGCATCTTTCGCTTACGCTGCATTGCTGCTTTCTGCATGTGCGGCGGTCTGTTCCGTGCTGACCGCCTGCGGCAATGCGCCCGATCCGGATGCAGAGAACAATAATCTGTTTGCGGAAACGACCGCTTCCACAACGATCCGAACGACTTTTACAACGGATTATCCGGATCCGTCTGTTCTGTCACCGATCGCACATGTTTACGCAGTCGTTCCGCCGGAGAAAACATATATCCGGATCTATGAAAAACCGGAAACCGACAGCAAAGTTGTTGTGCGGCTGCTCCGGAATGATGAGCTTTCCGTTTTGCAAAAGCAGAACGGCTGGCTTTGTGTGCGCTTTGGTAAGTTTACCGGATGGATTCAGACAACAGATGTTTCTTCTTTCCCGATGGAAACGGAAACAACCGAAACAACAACAGAACCGGAAGCGGAGATCGGTTACATCTCCATGCCGAATCCCAATGAAAGCACTGCGGTTTATGAGAAAGCGGATATGGAATCCAAACAGCTTGCGCAGGCTGCACACGGCGATGTCATTGGTATTCTTTCGGAAGCGGACGGCTGGTGTCTGGTTCGCTTCGGAGAGGATGTGCAGGGCTATATTCCTGCGCGGTTCGCTGCCCGCGGTACCATGACGACCGCAACGACCACGATCACCACCGCTGCAACAACGGCTGCGACTGTGCCCGAAACGACGCCCGCGCCGCCTGCACCGGTTACGGAACCGCCCGTTACGGCTGCACCGCCGGCAACAGCCGCGCCGACCGTTCCGGCTGTGACTGCTGCACCGAACGGTACGGAGACAAATGTCCTGATCCCGGCAAGTGAACTGTGGGGATATGTGCCGTATGCCAAAACCGCAAACATGCGGCTGAATGTGACCGATCTGATGTGCAACAACGGAGAGGCAGTTGCATCGCATTATGATTCGAATTACGGCATGCTGGATACCGTCACTGCCATTTATATCACAAATGTGCGGCAGAGTGTCGGGTCTGTTTCGGTGATGGGCACGCTGGAAGTGCAGGAGATCCGCACCAGAAACGGCAGACAGGAAACTGTTGTGATTGACACGATCCCGTTCTCGATCGTGAAGCCGCTGCAATAGCGATATACTGTGCTTGTGTACAGTTGATTTATACATTTTCAGGAGGAATCTTTACATGAAACTTGGAATGGTCGGTCTGCCGAATGTCGGCAAGAGCACACTGTTCAATGCGCTGACGAATGCCGGCGCAGAATCTGCGAATTATCCGTTTTGTACAATTGATAAGAATGTCGGTGTCGTTTCGGTTCCGGATACAAGACTGGAAAAACTCGCCGAGATCTATCAGCCGAAAAAGTTTACACCCGCTACCTTGCAGTTCGTGGATATTGCAGGACTGGTCAAAGGTGCCAGCAAGGGTGAAGGACTCGGCAACCGGTTTTTGGCGGATATTCGTGAGGTGGATGCGATCATCCATGTCGTGCGCTGCTTTGAGGATGACAATATTGTGCATGTGGACGGCTCCATTGACCCGAAACGGGATATTGAAGTCATCAATCTGGAACTGATCTTCTCCGATATTGAACTGATCGAGCGCCGCATTGATAAAACAGCGAAACTCGCAAAGGGCGATAAGAAATATCAGGCAGACCTCGCACTGCTGAAACGGTTGCAGGAGCATCTGACGGACGGGAAACCTGCCCGCAGCTTCGAGTGCAGTGAGGATGAATGGGCTGTGATTCTGGAAACGCCGCTGCTGACTGCAAAGCCGGTCATCTATGCAGCAAATCTCTCGGAAGCCGATTTCTCCGGCAGTCTGGAAAGCAATCCGCATTTTCAGGCGGTCAAAAAGATCGCAGAGGAAGAACATGCAGCCGTTTTCCCGATCTGTGCACAGATCGAAGCGGAGATCTCCGATATGACAGAAGAGGAGCAAAAGGAATTCCTTGCCGATCTTGGTTTGGAAGAATCCGGTCTGACGCGCATCATTCATGCCGGATATGCGCTGCTGGGTCTGATCTCTTATCTCACAGGCGGCTCCGATGAATGCCGTGCGTGGACGATCAAAAAGGGTACCAAAGCGCCGCAGGCAGCCGGAAAGATCCACTCCGATTTCGAAAAAGGGTTTATCCGCGCTGAGGTCATTTCCTTTGAGGATTTCATGGCAAACGGCGGCAATATGACTGCGGCAAAGGAAAAGGGCGTTGTCCGCATGGAAGGCAAGACCTACGAGGTCGCGGACGGCGATATCATTACATTCCACTTTACTTCATAAAAAGCAGGATCCCCGGAGTGAAAAACTTCGGGGATCCTTTTTGTTATAGCCGCAGATCTGCTTTGAAAAGGGTGTCTGTGGATGAGAGTGTCAGCTTGCAGCCGTTTTGCATGGCTGTACGATCCGCAATGGATAACCCAAGCCCGTTGCCGGTGATATTGCTCCGTGCAGCATCTCCGCGGAAAAACGGTTGTTTGAGCTGCGCGGTATCGAGCTTTTTCTCGATGGTGTTGGTGATAATCAGATGTTTTTTGTCCAGTGTGACTGTGATCGCACCATGTTCCGGTGTATATTTGACGGCATTGGAGATCAGGTTTTCGATGATGACTTCCATCGCATTTTTATCAGCCCGGATTGTCGTGCTGCCGCTGATCTGATAGGAGATCTGCTTTTCCTGCAAGAGCATGTCATATTTCTGCACGGCTTCTTCCAAAAGCATTTCCATGCGGAATTGTTCCGGTTTCTGCGTTTGATTCTGCATATGATTCAGATAGAGCGTTTGGCTGACGAGCGTATCCGTGAACGAAACATTTTTGAGGATAGACTGCAAATATTCCTGTTGTTCTTCCGCAGAAAGATCGCTTTGCAGCAGATTCTCCGCATAGCCGCTGATCGCCATCAGCGGGGTTTTGATGTCATGGGCGAGGCGGTCAGTCAGGGTGCACTGAAATTCTTCCATCGCACAGCGGTTTTTCCGGATGATATAATCCCGCCAGGAAAGGAGCAGAGAGAGCGCCAGCACAAGCAATGCAAATGAAATTGTCCAGCGCCAATAAAACGCGGTCAGTGTCGGGTCTTTGCGGTTGATCGTGCAACCGAGTGTCAGCCAATAGGGTTCTTTTCCCAGATAGATCGGGAGATTGCGGGAGTATGTTTCTGTACCGTCCGCATGTTGTTGGTAGTCGCCGGAATAATAACTGCTTTCATCCCGGAAAATGAATTCAGATTGAAACTGAGCCAGATCTTCCGGTGTTTCACCACAGGGATCCATCAGCGCGGAACGAGGATATTCACCGTTGATGCCGTGCAGCGTGACCAGCTCATACCGCGCATCATCCAGTGTAATATTGATTTCTTTTGTTTCGCATTTTTCTGAAGATTCAATCACAATCAGCGGTTCATAGTGATCCGGTTCGGCAATTACCGTCATAGAACCTTTATGCGGGATGAAAATATGGTTTTCCTTGTCAACATATGCACTTTCGATCTCCGTTTGGACATAACGGGAGGAGCTCATATGCTGTGACAGTGCCAGATAATCGTCAAAAAGCTGATGCACTTCCGGAAGATCAAGCACATTCCGGTCGCAGACATACCAGCCGTTTGCAGGATCATTTTCTTTTTCCGGCGAGAAGGCGATGTGCCCCAAGAACTTGAGTTCATTCGAGGCAACAATCTCGTTGTTTTGGTCGATCAGGGCAGCTCCTGCGTGACATTTCGGTGAATAGACAGGTGCAAGATATACGCTTTTCTCCTCACGCCCGAACGGATCTTCGATCATCAGCGTGTAGATCTGATGCATTGTCATATTACACCGGATCTCCTGCATCAGGATATCGCCTTCATACTTTGCATTGAGTTTCTGGATCCGCTGCTGTGTATCCGCAGCCTGTGTCTCAAGCTGCATATTTGCCTGTGAATGCAGATACTGGGTCAGGAATGTCTGAAAACCGAACGCAAAAACGACTGTAAGCAAGGCAGTCATGCCAAGTGCTTTTGCGATCATAGCCGGCAAAGTGGTTTGTTTGGGTGTTCTGTGACGCTTTTTCATAATGATACCCCCTTATGTTTCGCTGAATTTGTACCCCCGTCCGATTACGGTATGGATCTGATGCCCGGCTTCGCCGAGCGCCTTTCGCAGCCGCTTGATATGATTATCGACAACGCGGTCTGTTCCGAAGTAATCATCGCCCCAAACGCAGTCGAGCAGCGCATCACGGGTGACGATCCAGCCCGGATGCTCCATAAAATAGCGCAGGATCCCGTATTCTTTCTGCGTCAGTTCTGTCTCCTGCCCGTTGACATAGCAGGTGAGTTTGCGGGTATCGAGCCGGATGCTGCCGCATTGCAGAATTGCGGAAGGCTGTTTTTCGGTTCGTTTGAGGATGGCAGTGCATTTGGCATAAAGTGCAGAGAGCATAAACGGCTTTACAATGTAATCATCACAGCCGAGATCATATCCGTGCAGAATATCAGATTCTCTTCCTTTTGCCGTGATGAACACGATCGGAATATTGCTTTTGCCGCGGATGCTCCGGCAAATGGTAAAGCCATCTGCGCCGGGCAGCATGATGTCGAGCAGCACAAGCGAGTAAGCATCCAGTCCTTTTTGGATCAGTGCCAGTGCTTCCTGCCCGTCTGTGACTGCTGTGATGACTGCGCCTTGTCCGGAGAAATATTTTTGGATCACTTCACAGATTTGCAAATCGTCTTCGATCAGTAGTACATGCATGTTTCATTTCCCCTTTCGTTGGTTTTATTATAACACAGCCGTGTGTCATTTGTATATCATTTCGCAATTATTCTTGTATCAAAGCAGCGGCAGCGCGTCATAACCGGCAGTTTGCGAGACATAGTTTTGACACAACATCTTATTTTTGTATGAAGTTTACATGTGAAGACATTGACTTTTCAGAAGCCTTGTGCTATAATAACAATCATTCGGAGAACTTCCGGAAAATGTGCATACTTTGTCAAAATATAAAATGATTGAAGGAGATTTGCTTATGAACCGTATCATAAAGAAAGCAGCATCTGCTGTTCTCTCTCTGACCATGATGGCATCAACTGCCGCAGCAATGGCAGCGGAGCTTCCGCATGGTTGCCTGACGCTGACCGCATCCGCAGCATCCGCTTCCTATACTACGGCAACCGTCAACAATGTAAAATACAAGATCTATGCTTCTGAAAAGAAAGCGATCGTATCCGGTGTTGCAGCGAATACGATGTTGGTGCACATTCCGAAAACGATCGTGGATCCGGTCACACAGACCACAGTAAACGTCACCGGAATGGAACAAACCGCATGCAAGGGCAATACCAAGATCTTCACGCTGAAAATTGATGCACATTTCACCACACTGCCGGCAAGTGCGTTTCAGGGCTGTCTCAACCTGATCTCTGTGCAGCTTCCGCCCACTTTGACGGCGATTCCTGCAAAGGCATTTTACAGCACCAAGATCAACAAGATTCATTTGCCGTATACCGTTGTGAATGTGGGCAGCAAGGCATTTGCGAACTGTAGTTTCCTGAAGGAAGTCTATGTGCACCGCAGAAATGTGACCATTGCAAGTGATGCATTCGACAAAAAGAATACATCCCGGAATGCTTACTGCTATGTCGGATCGAATCAGACCTATTTTACCGATAAGGGCTTTACGGTTTCCGATATGAGAACCGGCGATCTCAATTTGAACTACAAGGTCGATAAAGCAGACGCAAAGCTGCTGCTGGATGAGTATAACGCAGTGTATTTTTACAACCAGCCCGCCACCTTTACAGCAGAGCAGCGCCGTTGGGCAGATGTGGATTATGACGGCGATTTTGACGCGACAGATTGCCTTATTTTGAACTATCTTGTGATGTTCCATGAGCCGCAGGGTTCGTTCTATTATGACCGTTATCTCTCTGATTATCTCCGGAAGCACTGATCGGAACC
>DMBA01000307.1 GCA_003446315.1 Ruminococcus sp.
TGCGCTGCGGCTTCTATCGTGAAATTATGAACAAACTGTAAACTTTGGGAGACTTAAAGAATTCTTTATACTTTCCGTTTATCATAAAATCAGCAAGAAACCCCAATATATCAAATCAAAGGAGAGATCGCTATGTCAGAAGTCGTGATTGATGTCAAAAACCTGACCAAACAGTATAAAACACAGAAAGCTGTCGATGATGTGAGTTTTCAGATTCGGAAAGGCATGATCTGCGGTCTGATCGGCCCGAACGGTGCCGGTAAAACTACCATTATGAAAATGCTCGGCGGACTCGTGCTCCCGACTGCCGGCAGCTTTACGATCTTTAACGGAAGCTCCGAAAAGGAACTTGCGCATGCGCGTTCCCGTATGAGCTTTATGATCGAAACACCCTATGCAAAAGAGGAGATGTCTGCAAAGGATAACCTCGAAAAACTCCGGCTGCAAAAAGGAATCCCCGATCCGAAGCGCGTGGATGAAGTGCTCGAAATCGTCGGCTTGCAGGATACCGGCAAAAAACATGTCAGGAAATTTTCGCTCGGTATGCGGCAGCGGCTCGGTATTGCAGGCGCACTGCTCTCAAAACCCGAGATCATGGTGCTCGATGAACCCGTCAACGGTCTGGATCCCGAAGGCATCATTGAGATCCGCAATATGCTCAAACGGCTCAATGAAAAGGAAAATATCACCATCCTGATCTCCTCGCATATCCTTTCGGAGCTTTCGCATCTCTGCACTGATTATCTCTTTATCCGCAGCGGAAAGCTCCGGCAGGCGGCATCAGCAGAAGAACTTCATAAAATCTGCGGAGAATATTACCATATCCATACAAATGATGATGCCGTCGCACTTGCCGTGCTGCAAAAACAACTCGGCATTGAACGCTGCGATGTGCTCAAAGACGGCAGCCTCCGGCTCTTTGAACGGCTGAACGAGCTGCCGCTGATCTCCAAAACACTCTATGAAAACGGTCTGATCCCCGTGACACTGCATGTACATGAGGCTGACCTCGAATCTTATTATATGAAACTGGTAGGTGATGAAAATGTGGAACATCTTCAAGGGAATGCTCCGGCAGACAATGCGTGATAAACTGCTCTGGCTCGGTGCCGGATATTTGCTGCTGATAATGATTCCGATGCTGACAGATGAGCTCGGCACACATGCAGACGGCAGCAATGCCGCGGTCATGCTCATGCAGGCTCTCGGCGTTATGCTTCCGATCATCAACGGTGTCATTACGGCGCGCGTCTGCGGCGCGGATCTGCGCGATAAAACAGCAAACTATGAGCTGCTGTTCGGGAAAAAGCGCATTCAGGTCTTTCTCGGCAGATTTTTTGCCGCACTGACTGTGTCTATGTGCGTAACAACTGTGTTATTCCTGCTTCCGACTGCGTTTTATACCATCAAAAACGGCTGGGGCGGCAGCTATTCGGTCGGGAATGCGCTGCTGCATATCGGACTGATCTTCCCGCTTGTGTTCCGGATCATCTGCTTCTTTACGGCACTCACGTTCCTGTGCAGAAATGATATCATCCCTGCGCTCATCTCCTTAGTCGGCACATTTGCGCTGTTTCTTGCAGCATTGCTGCTGAAAGAATCTGACATTTTGCTCACATGGCAGAGTGCAACGACCGATCTGATGAATCTGCTCGATTTTTCCAATTCAACAACGGGCTATTTCAACGGCGAGGACATTACCGTTTATAAAGCATTTCTCACGGTCGGGGAAACTGTCCGGCTGCTGTTGACTTCTCTCGGAATCGGTGCGGGCTGGCTGTTTGCCGGTCTTGCACTGTTCCGCAGACAGGATATTTCTTAAAAGGGGGCATCTGCAATGAAAGATCTGATGCGTTTTCAATTCCGGCAGGTGCTGCGGGAACGAATCTTCTATTTTACGTTTTTTTCGGTCACGCTGACTTTTTTCCTGATTATGCTGCTTGATTCCGGTGACATCGGGGAAGTGCCGACAACAGCCACCGAATATCTCACGCAGATGCTCAATCTCTTTTCGTCCTTTGCACTGATGGTGGGGGCGGTTGTGATCGGGATCATCTGCTGCTCTGATTTTACCGATAAAACGATCAACCATGAACTTTCAGCGGGCAGAAGCCGTGCTGCGGTCTTTTTCAGCAGGGCGATTCCGGCAATCACGGCAACACTGATTATGGTGCTTGCAACCTGCATTCTGCCCTTTCTCGCTTACGGCGCGATCAACGGCTGGGGCGATACTGTGCCGGTTTCTGTGCTCGTGCAGCGGTTTGTGCTTGCCGCTTTTCCGCTGCTCCGGCTGAGCTGTTTGCTGGTGTTGATCGCATTTGTTGTCAAACATATCGGCGGGCCGTTGATGGCTGGGTTTGCGATGATCTTCCTTACGTTCGGTCTGGACTCAGGTCTGTTTTCTCTGCCGATCTTTGATCTGATGGACGATTATCCCTGTCTGTTCGGATTCGGCAATCTCAACGACCTGTTTTCTTTTGATAACTGGTATGTCAATACATTGGTGCATCTTAACATCTACTATATTTATGATTTTCCGCTTTCCGGCAGCTATATCGCTGCAACTGTCATCATTTCTCTGGTGATGAGTGCGGTTTATCTGCTGCTCGGTTATCACTTCTTCCATCTCGATGATATGAACTGAAAGGGGGCTGCTGATATGAAACTCATTGATATCATTGCAGTTACCGCCTGCATGCTCTGCTGTGCCGGACTCTGGCGCTTCGCAGTGTATGCGGATGATGTCAAAAATACAAAGCATAAGTTGCTCTGGCTGCTGCCGCCTGTGCTTGCATTTGTCATTACAAAAGAAGGCCCGGAGCTCTCACTCCTGCCGCTGTATCTCGGCGCGGTGATCGCTGCCTGCGGCTTCTTCACAGAGCAAAAAAATATGCGGCAGAAGCTCGCTGTTTCCGCTGCATGCTGTATGCTGCTCAGTTTTCCGGTCTGTTTATGCAATCCGCGCTATCGTGCAAAAGATCTCATCGGAGACTTTGAAAAATGCTTTGCTGAGATGCATGCACATTATGTGCTCACCGAACACAAGGGCATCGACTGGGATGCACTCTATGCGAAATATCAGCCGACTTTTGCAGAAGCCGACCGTACACAGGATTATGCGGCATACGGTCTTGCTTGGGAAGCATTCTGCGGCGAATTTCATGACGGTCATACCAACTGCTCATTTTCCGAAGACATCACGGATGCTGTCAATGCAGAAACACGCCGTCTGCTCGGCAATGACTACGGTCTTTGCATCATGCACTGCACGGACGGCAGCTTTGCAGCGGTCTGCGTGGATGACAGCCTTGCAAAATACGGCATCCATAACGGCACAGTTATCACCGCATGGGACGGCAAAGCGCCGGATGCCGTGAACCGTGAATCGGCTTTCTATGATTCGCAGCTTATGTATTGCGAGAAAGATCATATAGCTGATATGATTATGTTTGACTCTTTCCCGGATATTGACAATGCAGCCTTCTGGAGTGCGATGTTTACTGCCGGTATCGGCGGCGAAACGGTCAATGTCACCTATCTCGATGACAACGGCAATGCGCAGACCGCCGCACTGCATCCGATCGGGGAATACTTTGACCGCTTCTGTCAAATGAAGAAAACCGTGGATCAGGGGCTGAAAGATACCGGCACGATGCAGTGGAAAAAAGTCGGAAAAACAACTGCCTGCCTGCGCATCAAGGGCATGAGCTATGACGATGTGTCTTACAATTCTTCTGATATGGAAGACTACGCCGAAATGCGCGAAGAACTCCGCAGCGCTGTGCTCGCATATCAGGCGCAGGGTGTCAGAAATGTCATCATTGATCTGCGCGGAAATGAAGGCGGCTCCCCGCATTTCGTCAAGTGCGTTGCGGCACTCTTTGCGCCGAAAGGGGAATATTATTGCAGCAGCGACTGCGTATGGGATCCCGAAACACAATTCTGGAAAAAAGACGAAAACGGTAAATTTGTGCCCTTTGAATCACTGACATTGCAGGGCGAACAGATACTTGGCGACGGCAGAATTATCGTTCTGGTCAATTCCGCGAGCATCAGCGCCGCAGACCATATGATCAAGCTCATGTCCGCGTTTGAAAATGTGACGATCATCGGTTTCACAGAGCCAAACGGCTCCGGACAGGCGATCGGCAGAACTTACGGTCAGAACGTCGGTGTCAGTTTCTCCAACTGCGTTTGTCTCGGCGAGGACGGCGAGATCTTCATCGACTCCGGCATCGACCGGCAAAGCGGCGACGGTGACGCGGTGCAGATCATTCCGTTTGATGCGGAAGCCATTCACGCGCTCTTTGACGAGAATCAGGATTATGTGCTGGACAAGGCGCTGGAGATGCTGGAAACAAAGTGAAGTGACAGCATGCAAATTGTAATCATAAACGGCTCGCCGCGCAAAAACGGCGCAACCGCAGCGCGTCTTTGTGCGGATATCCGGCGGAAAAAGACCTATCCGCTGCAAAAAACGCTGCATCATGTGATCTGCTCCGTTGGGATCAGACCGTTTGTACGGTCGCAGGGAAAGGCATATCAGGGTGTCAATGCCAACAACTTAAGATTCTCCGTTAATTTGTGAATTGCTGCGCAATTCACTTAGGGGCACCCTCTATCGCAGGGTGCCCCTCTCCGGAAAACGATCCACTGGATCGTTTTCTCGGATTCACCCCTGCGGAGCTCCTTACATGCGGGGGATTTCGCTCACTGCGGTGAGCACGTTTCGCAAAGCGAAACTGCTC
>DMBA01000344.1:0-4754 GCA_003446315.1 Ruminococcus sp.
TAAATACGACTAATTTATCACGCGGGATCTCAAGATCGACATTTTTGAGATTATGCTCTCTTGCACCGCGAATGATGATCTTATCAAGCATGGGGTGATTGTATCTTCCTTTCGGTTTCGGGGCTGCGGGATCAGACCGCACATGCCGCTGCATATGCAGTTGCAAAGGCGATCTGGAGATTATAGCCGCCGGTATATGCGTCCACATCGAGCACTTCGCCGGCGAAATATAAACCGCGTATCAGCTTGGATTCCATCGTGTTCGGATTGATCTGCCGCACAGAAACGCCGCCGCGTGTGACGATCGCTTCCGCAATGGGACGCATCGCACTGACATGCAGCGTAAAGCACTTGACCGCACTGCCGAGCGCCTGCCGTTCCTGTCTGGTGATATCATGTGCTTTTTTCTCCGGCGCAATACCGGCACGGCGCAGCATGACCGGAATCATGGATGCGGGCAGCAGGCTTCGGAGAATATTGCTGATATCCTTATTCTGCTCCGCCGCAAGATCCCGTTGCAGCCGTTTGTCAAGCTGTTCCGGCGTGAGTGCCGGCTTCATATCAATTTTCAGCAGATACGAGGATAATTTATCCGGATCCAGTTTGCAGCTTGCGGAAAGCACCAGCGGGCCGGAGACACCGAAATGTGTAAACAGCATCTCGCCAAGCTCTGAAAATATAACTTTCTTGCCGCTTGTGACCGTCAGCGTGACGTTTTTGAGCGAAAGCCCCTGCATTTCCGGCGGATCCGGTTCTTCCGTTTCCAGCGGGATCAGGGAGGGCTGCGGCGGAATGACCGTATGGCCTGCCTGTTCTGCAAGCCGGTAACCGCCGCCCTGCGAACCGGTGCGCGGATAACTCATGCCGCCGGTCGTCACAAGGACAGCATCTGCAAGGACAGTCTCGCCGCCTGCAAGCTGTACGCCTTTGCATACGCCCTCTGAAAGCAGCAGCTTCCGGACATTTGCCCGCAGCCGGATCTCTGTGCCGCCGCGGGTCAGTGCGCGGTGCAGCGCCTCTGTGATATCCTGTGCGCGGTCGCTTTGCGGAAAGACCCTTCTGCCGCGCTCCGTTTTCAGCGGTACGCCCAGCGATTCAAAATATGCCATTACATCCGCAGGCGTGCAGCGGGAGAGCGCAGAATATAAAAAGCGCGGATTCCGCAGGACATTTTGCAGAAATGTATCGTGATCGCAGGAATTTGTCAGGTTGCAGCGGCCTTTTCCCGTGATCGAGAGCTTATGCATCAACCGGTCATTTGCGTCCAGAATCACAACGTGTTTGCCGGCAGCAGAGGCATGGGCTGCTGCATAACAGCCCGCTGCTCCGCCGCCGACGACGATCAGATCATACATGTGCATTACTCCTGTGCAGCGCGGAGCTTTGCGGCAGCCGCGGCACGGCGTTTCTGCGTCGCTCTGCTGTCTATGGCGTATCTGCCGTCAGCTTTGACGATCACATCTCCTTCGGAAGCCTGTTCCGGCAGCCAAAGCAGCGGAATATTCTTATACATGACCTCACCGTTTTCATGGAGAAGCTCCAAAACGGCATAATCATCTTCAATGCGGTCAATAATCATAGTCATTGCGGTTCAGCTCCCTTCCTGTTTTGCGATTGCAGTGAATCGTTAAAAATTGACTCCTGTATTGGTGATTGCGATGCTGGTTACGCCTTCGAGCTTGGTGCCGGCAAATACGATGCGGTAATTGCCGATCTCCTGCACAATATTGATCTGGTTGACACCTTTGCATTTGAATCCGAGTTTTTCTTCGATATCCTTTGCGCTGGAGCCGATGGTCACGCCGTTGATCGAGATCGGATAGACCGAGGGCCAGAATTTGCCGTCGCCGTATTTGCCGGCGGTGAACATGAGCAGCTTGACCGTTCCTTTGCGGTATTCGTTTTTCGAGGGCGCATTCAGCAGCTTTGCAGTACCGATATTGCAGTTTTCATAGACAAGGTCGCCGAACACTTCGCCGTCTTCTGCAACGGTGAATCTGCCGTCTTCGGCATAATCGAACAATGCGCCGAGGTCATCGAGCGTGCAGGGGAATTTGACGGCTTTTCCGCCGTATTTGATGACTTTTGAGATCGACTCCTCATCCCAGCCGTCCTTCGGGATCTCTGCCGGTTTTTCTTCGAGCACGGCGGTCAGTTTGGAGACACTCTCCGCCGAAAGCGCCGGATCCGGATCGTCAAAACAGGCAGTCAGCGGCAGGATCAGCAAAGCCGAAAGCGCAAAAGCGGTCAGTTTTTTCTTGATATTCATATTGATAATCCTTTCAGATAATAATGCAATGGATGGAAAAGAATGCGGCATCAGCGTTTTTTGCCGCCGGTTTTCAGCCCTGCACGGGGGCGGTTCAGGCGGGTATTGTTTTTGCGGCTGCCGCTTGCAGACGGATTCTGCCCGTTTGGATGCTGTCCGCTGCGGTGATGGGTCTGTGCCGCAGCGCTGTTGGGTTTTCTGCCGGAATCGGTTCTCCTGCTGCCGGTCTGACCGCCGTGCGGGTGATGCTTCTGACCGGCTTTCTGATTCTGCGTGCTGTATGAACCCATCGGCACAAGACAATGCTGTCCGCTGCCGATGAGATCGGGTCTGCCGGCTCTGCGGAGCGTCTGCCGGATGATCTCATGATTTTCCGGTTTGTAATATTGCAGCAGCGCACGCTGTTCTGCCTTTTCCTTCGCCGTTTTCGGGACATAGACCGGCTCCATCGTATACGGATTCAAGCCGGTATGGAACATGCAGGTCGAGATCGTGCCCGGTGTGGGGTAAAAATCCTGCACCTGCTCCGGACGGATGCCTTCTTCTTTCAGGAAGCACGCAAGCTCGATCGCATTCTTGATGGTGCTGCCGGGATGACTGCTCATCAGATAAGGAACGAGATATTGCTCCATGCCCATAGATTTTGTCAGCTCATAGAAGCGGCGCTGGAAGGCGCGGTAATGCTCAATATGCGGTTTGCCCATCAGATCCAGCACATGATTGGAACAGTGCTCCGGTGCGACCTTGAGCTGACCGGATACATGATACCGCACAAGATCGCGGAAAAAGGTATCATCCGGATCGCACATCAGATAATCATAACGGATGCCGGATCGGATAAACACACGCTTGACCTTCGGCAGTGCACGGAGTTTCCGCAGCAATTGCAAGTATTCCTGATGGTCAACCGTCAGATTTTTGCACGGATCCGGCGCAAGACATTTTTTGCCTTTGCACAGTCCGTGCTGCAATTGCTTCTGACAGGACGGATGCCGGAAATTGGCTGTCGGGCCGCCGACATCGTGGATATAGCCTTTGAAATCGGGGAGTGTGGTCAGATATTTTGCCTCTGCGATCACCGATTCTTCGGAACGGGTGGTCATGCGTCTGCCCTGATGCAGCGCAATCGAGCAGAAATTGCAGAAGCCGAAGCAGCCGCGGTTATGCGTGATCGAAAAGCGCACTTCCTTGATCGCCGGCACGCCACCTTCTGCTTCATACATCGGGTGATAAGTGCGCATAAACGGCAGCGTATAAAGCGCATCGAATTCTTCCTGCGTCAGCGAAAGTGCCGGCGGATTCTGCACAAGCATGCGGTTTCCGTGCCGCTGGATGATGCGTTTGCCGTAGACCTCGTCCTGCTGGTCATACTGGATGCGGCAGGCTTTGGCATAGCTTTCCTTTTTCTCGCGCACCTGCTCAAAGGACGGACATTCTGCCGAACCAAACGGCGTATCCGCAGGCGCACAGAGATAACATGTGCCGCGCACCGCGGTGATCTCATTGACCGGCACGCCCTGATCGAGCAGTTCGGCGATCTCCAGCATACTGTGTTCGCCCATGCCGAACATGAGCAGATCGGCACCGCTTTCGAGCAGGATCGAGGGATGCACGCTGTCATCCCAGTAATCATAATGGGCAAAGCGCCGCAGAGATGCTTCCAGTCCGCCGATGAGGATGGGAACATCATTTCCGTAGATGCTGCGTATTTTTTGGCAGTATACATTCACAGCCCTGTCCGGACGCTTTCCGGCTTTGCAGCCTGCGGAATACGCATCATCGGAACGCTTTTTCTTCGCGGATGTATAATGCGCAACCATGCTGTCAATATTGCCGGCGCTCACGAGAAACGCAAGACGCGGTCTGCCGAAGCGCTTGAAATCCCGGTCGGTTTTCCAGTCCGGCTGGGCGAGCATCGCAACAGAATAACCTGCATGCTCCAGAATACGGGTGATGATGGCTGCGCCGAAACTCGGGTGATCGACGTATGCATCCCCGTTGACATAGACGAAATCGGGTTGTGAAATGCCTTGTGCGGTCAGTTCTTCCATGGTCACAGGAAGAAATCCGGACATCGTGCATCCCCCTTTCAGAATCAGAAATCTGCTTGCAAATCTTACATGCCGGTGCTGTCGATCTGGTTGCCTTTGGCAGCGAGCCGCAGCTTCCACTCGGTCAGTTCCTGCGGTGTCATGATGACCTTGCGGGGCTTTGCGCCCTCGGAGGGCCCGACGATGCCGCGCTGTTCGAGTTCATCCACAATGCGGGCTGCCTTTGCATATCCAAGGCGCAGACGGCGCTGGAGTGCGGTCGTGGAGAGCTGACCCGCATCTACGGCAAGCTCTGCCGCTTTGAGCACCAGTGCATCCTCGCCGGACATCATCGAAGTATCGTCATCCGAGCCGGTTTTATCGCCCTTTGCAGCGGGTGTTGCCTGCTCGACTGCGTTCATGATCTCGGAATCATATTCCGATGCGCTGTTGGT
>DMBA01000344.1:4944-17932 GCA_003446315.1 Ruminococcus sp.
ATCAAGGATATTGCGGGAATCCTGAGAGGATTTGACGCTCATGCCGATCCGGCTGGGCACATTGGATTTGATAAGCCCCGTGATGACATCGGCAGTCGGGCGCTGCGTTGCAATAATGAGGTGGATGCCGGCTGCACGCGCTTTCTGTGCGATCCGGATGACCGCCGCTTCGACTTCCTTGCCGCTGCTCATCATCAGATCGGCAAACTCATCAATCACAATGACGATCTGCGGCAGTTTTTTCAGCTCCGGTGTCCGTTCCGCAACCGTATTATAGCCCTTGAGATCACGCACGCCGTAGGTTGCACAGAGCGTATAGCGGCGCTCCATTTCGAGCACTGCCCAGTTGAGTGCGCCCGCTGCCTTCTGCGGCTGCGTCACGACCGGAATCAGCAGATGCGGGATGCCGTCATACGGCTGGAATTCGACCACCTTCGGGTCAACGAGAATCAGCCGCACTTCATCCGGCGATGCGTGATACAGAATACTCATGATGATGGAGTTTGTGCAGACGGATTTACCGGAACCGGTCGTGCCGGCGATAATCATATGCGGCATTTTCGCAATATCGCCGACGATCACATGTCCGTCAATATCCTTGCCGACTGCGAAGGACAGTTTGCTTTGCGACTGCTGGAATTCCGGCGATTCCAGGATCTCACGCAAAGAAACGGTATCCTTTACGTTATTCGGTACTTCCACGCCGACTGCGGGTTTGCCGGGGATCGGCGCTTCGATCCGGACGGATTTGCCGCCGAGATTCAGACCGATATCATCGGCAAGCGATGTGATCTTTGCGATCTTGACACCTGCTGCCGGCTGGATCTCATAGCGCGTGACCGTCGGGCCTCTGCGGATACCGGTGCGCTTGACCTGTACGCCGAAGCTGGCGAGCGTTTCCACAAGCCGGTTGCCCTTTTCGGTCAGCTCTGCGGTGATATCGGCTTCTCTTGCGCTGTTATCGGCATGATGGAGCAGCGAAAGCGGCGGTGCAATATACGGAATTTCGGGTTCTTCCTCATAGATGCTTTCGTCCGTGATATCGGAACGGTTTGCCGGTGAACTGAGCCACGGCAGCCGGTTGCTCTGCGTTTCAGCTTCCTCTGCTGCCTGCAATACGAGTCTGCGGAACTGCTCGTCCTCATCATTGGAAGATTTGATGGAATCCACGCCGGACGGATGATCGGGTGTCAGGCGGTTCATTTCTTCTTCCGGGATCGGCTCTGTTTCAACTGCAATATCGACATCTACATCAATATTGCGGTAATCCTCATGGAGGGAAGCAGGATTTTCGGCGTTGCGTTCCAGCATTTCCACCACATCCTGCATATGTCTTTCGTCTTCCCGGAGCTGTCTGCGCGGGGAACGCCGCAGGGTTTCCTCATCGGCAGGACGGGAAGGCTGTCTGCGGCTGCTGCGGACATATTCCCGCACCGGTTCTTCCTCGTCATCGTAGTCGTCATCGTCGTCATCGTCATCGTCGTCGTCTTCGTCATAGAAATCCGAGGTGAAATCCTCGATGCCGCGGGTCGCTGCATGCACGATGCCGCCGCCGAGCCATTTGAACGGCTTTGCGCAGAATCGCAGGATCTCAGGCAGACCGCGGTTTGTCACGAGCATAACGAGCGCGACAAAGGTCAGGAAAATGAGGATGCGCGCACCCCAGATATCAAAAATGGCGATCAGCGGCAGCACGATGATACCGGAGATCAGTCCGCCGCCGCGCAGCGCTTTGCCGTCCGCGAGCATCGGGCTTGCAGACTGGACGGTCAGCTCAAAGAAATTGAGTTTCTCCTCTGTTTCGGGATCGACCGTCACAGGCGGCACGCCGAGGATCGACTGCCAGAGTGCACTGAATGCAAGCGTCAGCAGCACCGCCCAGACGGCTCTGCGGGATGCATCTTTTCCTCTGTCCTGACCCACCAGCCAGCCGGTGCCGATCAGGATAAAAGGCAGCGCAAGTGCGCCCACACCGAACAGTCCCAGCAGGAATTCATGGAAGACAAGCCAGCCTTTCGTGCCGGGATAAAAAATGAATGCGCCCAGCAAAACGCCCGTTCCGCAGATGGTGAACGAACGAAGCTGCAAATTCTGCGGCTTTTTTTGCTGTTCGGGCTTTTCGGCAGGCGCTGCCGCAGCAGCTTTGGTTTTCGGCTTTGCTGCGGATGTGGATTTTGTGCCTTTTTTTGCGGGTGCGGAACGCTTTCCGGATGAATTTGGTTTTCTTTTTGCACCGGTTTTTCCGGTTGTCTTTTTCTGTGCCATCGGAGTCCCTTTCTTTATGATGCGGCAGGAAAAAGCCGCAAATTGCAAGCATAGATATACTTATATATCATACCACATTTTCAGCATGCTGTCAAGGCAGATCCGTGACGGAAAAGCAGATGCATCTCCGCAAAAAACGGTATGAACCGGCGAAAAGCAGGGCATACTGCGGATACAGAGAAAGGAGTGCTGAAAATGGCATATCAGAAAGTTGTGATCGCCGGTCTGGATACCGGCAAGCTGACGGTTCTGACCGAAGATGAGAAGACGGCGCTGCTGCGGGAAATGCAGGAAACAGGCAGTGCGCAGGCGCGGGAAAAGCTGATCCTCGGCAATTTGCGGCTGGTTCTGAGCGTGATCCAGCGGTTTCTGGGACGCGGTGAAAGTGCGGATGATCTGTTTCAGATCGGGGTGATCGGGCTGATGAAGGCGATCCAGAATTTCGATCTGTCAAAGGATGTGCGCTTCTCGACCTATTGCGTCCCGATGATCGCAGGCGAGCTGCGGCGGCATCTGCGGGATTATCATGCGGTGAAGGTCAGCCGTTCGCTGCGGGATCTTGCATATAAGGCGATGCAGGCGCGGGAAAAGCTGACCGCCCTGCACGGCAAAGAACCGACTGCACGGCAGATCGCTGAGGAGATCGGGGCACCGTGCGGCGATGTCGTGGCTGCGATGGAGAGCATCAGCGATCCGGTTTCGCTCTATGAACCGATCTATTCCGATTCCGGCGACCCGCTTTATCTGATCGACCAGATCGGCGATCCGGACAGCACCGACAATAGCTGGATGACCGAGCTTGCTTTGCGGGATGCGCTCAAAAGTCTGAACGAACGGGAAAAAAACATCCTCTGCCGGCGTTTCTGGGAAGGGAAAACGCAGGTAGAGGTTGCTTCAGAGATCGGGATTTCGCAGGCGCAGGTTTCCCGCTTAGAGAAAGCTGCAATCGCTAAAATCAAGGAACAGCTATGATTACGGGAATACCGCAAAATGTGTTTCCAGAATTTCCAGCGGCGATTTGCCGTTGAACAGTTCGGTCAGTCTGGCTTCCAGCATGGGGCAGCGGTCGGTGCGGATATCAAACAGCAGCGTCACATGCTCGCCGAAATCGCTGCCTGCATCGACCGTTCCGAATTCCGGCAGCAGATAACTGACCTTTCCGTAATCGCCGTAAGGGATGACGCAGCGGACACGATGCGCTTCACAATAATGCAGCAGCTTCGCATTTTTTACGCCTTCTGCCGCCGCTGCGGAATATGCCCTTGCAAGTCCGCTTGCGCCAAGCAGTACGCCGCCGAAATAGCGCGTGACCACACAGCAGACATCTTCCAGTTCTGCTTTTTGCAGGACACTGAGCACGGGAATTCCGCCGGTGCCCTGCGGTTCGCCGTCATCGCTGTATCGGGATGAGCCGTCCCTGAGCCGGTATGCCCAGACATTATGGCGTGCTTTGTGATGCTTTGCTTTGACCGCGTCAATATGCTGCATGCAGGCTTCGGCGGTCGCTGCGGGGATGATCTGTGCGATGAATTCCGAGCGTTTCTCGGTCACTGAGCCTTCGCACGGCTCAGCAGGGGTCGTATATTCGAGCATGCTGTTCTCCGTTCTGAATGATATTTGCATCTGATGCTGCGGCGCATCGTGTGCATGGTAAGCAGGATAAAAAGTAACAGGATCGCCGGATCACTTCACCATGCCGATCATCGCTTTATAATCCGCATCGGCTGGACTGATGGTGCGCTGCGAAAGCCCGTAAACGGCTGTTGCACGCGCTTCCAGATCCGAGCAGGCTTTGCATTTTTCGTCGAGCTCTGCAAGTTTGGAGAGCGATGTGGCATAGGGCAGCGTTGTGCCGGCATTCTTGGCTGCGGAAAGGATATCTCTGCCGCGCTCGCTGAGGGCAAGGATCCTGCCGTATGGCGGGGGATTGAGCGTGTCCTCTTTGCGGATGCCGATGAGCAGATCCAGCAGGATCCTGCGGATCCGGGACATCGGATACCGTTTGCTCTTGATGGCGAGCAGCATGGATTCCAGCGATGTCTCATTGCGTGCCGAGAGGATCTTGTTTTGCAGTCCCTGCCCGACTTCCGGCAGCGCTGCGATCTCCTCTGCGGTCGTGGTGCGCAGTTTATAGAGCAGCACCCGTTCGAGCTGTTCAAAGCGTGCGACCATGCCCGTGGCTGCGCATGCACTGATCGTATCGGCGGAATTTGCCGGAACCAGATCATCAAAGTCATCCGTTTCGCTCTCCATAAGCTGACGGATGAGCGATGCACTCGCCGTTTTTCCCGTGAAGGTGAGCGAATCATGCTGCACTTCCCGCTTGACCGTAAACGGCTGGATCTTGAGCTTCACGGCAAGCATGGCTTTCAGGTATTCGATCGCAAGGACATTATTCGGCTGACCGAACAGCAAGCCGATCTCATCGCCGTAATTCTGCCGGATGAGGATCTGGAGCGCTTTCGGATAGGAATTGCCGAGCTTCATCAGGTCTTCCAGCTCCGGACGCTTTGCGCAGGCATAGCTCGCTTTGACCGCGGCAGTCAGCAGCGAAAGATCGCCGCACTCGCTCCCGAAGGACAGTTCATCGACACAGCCCAATCCTTTCAGAATATACATTGCGCCCTTTGCATATGTTTCCGCAGCACTCAGGCAATAAGCAACCGGCAGCTCGATCACCAGATCTGCGCCGCACCGGACTGCTGTTTTGGCGCGTTCAAATTTATTCAGCACGGCAACATCCCCGCGCTGCACGAAGTTTCCGCTCATGACTGCTACTATATGGGTTGCACCGTGTTTTCTGGTTTGCTCAATATGATAGAGATGACCGTTGTGAAATGGATTGTATTCACAAATAATACCGCTGATTTTCATATTATGCTGCCTCCCTGGATGTAAAAAGATGTGCGGAACACGACTTTTTTTCGTTTCCCTCTTGCATGTTGAGGAAATATCGTGTATAATAAGGAATGCGATAGATGACCAAACGGCATCTACGGATGATTATAAACGCGAAAGGATGATTGTATTATGTTAATTCTGGTTGTGAACGCCGGAAGCTCGTCGCTGAAGTATCAGCTGATCAATATGGAGGATGAGAGCGTGCTCGCAAAGGGCAACTGCGACCGCATCGGCATTGACGGCCATGTTT
Source organism: Ruminococcus sp. (assembly GCA_003446315.1). Lineage (GTDB taxonomy): Bacteria > Bacillota > Clostridia > Oscillospirales > Ruminococcaceae > Firm-04. The sequence continues at coordinate 10,361 of DMBA01000344.1, forward strand.
CCCACAAGACCGCTGACGGCAGAGCCATTGATGCGGACTGCAATTTCCCGACCCATACCGAAGCATTTGAAAAGCTGGTCGAGGTGCTGACCACCGGTGATGCTGCGGTCATCAAGAGCATGGATGAGATCTCGGCTGTCGGTCACCGCATCGTGCAGGGTGCAGAGGTCTTTGACCGTCCCTGTCTCGTCACACCGGAAGTCATCGACAAGATCGACGATCTGCGTGAACTCGCACCGGTACACAACCATGCACATGCCCTTGCACTCCGTGCCTGCACCGCTGTGATCCCGAAGGCCACGCCGCAGGTCGTTGTGTTTGATACGGCATTCCATCAGACCATGCCGCCCAAGGCATATATGTTTGCACTTCCCTATGAGGATTATGAGAAGTATCATGTCCGCAAATACGGCTTCCACGGCACTTCTCACCGCTTTGTTTCCGCAGCACTTGCAGAAGCAATGGGCAAGGATATCAAGGATCTGAAGATCGTTTCCTGCCATCTGGGCAACGGTTCTTCCATCACCGCTGTGGAAGGCGGCAAGTGCATCGACACTTCCATGGGCTTCACCCCGCTGGACGGCATCCTGATGGGTACCAGAACCGGCGCGGTCGATCCCTCTGCTGTCACATTCGTTGCGGATAAGCACGGCTTCACACCCGATGAGATGAGCCAGTACATGAACAAGAAATCCGGTTTCCTCGGCATTTCGGGCATCTCCTCTGATAACCGTGAGATCACCGCAGCCGCAGAAAAGGGCGACAAGCGTGCGATCCTTGCAAGCGAGATGCTCGCATATCAGATCCAGCGCTATATCGGCGCTTACACCGCTGCAATGAACGGCGTGGATGCGGTTCTGTTTACAGGCGGCATCGGTGAGAATTCGTGGGAAGTGCGTGAGCGCGTCTGCGAGAATATGTCTTATTTCGGCATTGAGATCGACAAGGATCTGAACAAGTCGACCAGAGGTGAGCTCCGCAAGATCTCGAAGGAAGGCAGCAAGACCGAAGTCTGGGTCGTTCCGACGAATGAGGAACTGCTGATCGCACGCGATACCCTCGCACTGATCTCGAAATAATTTATATATATATTATAGCATGCAGCACGCCGAAAACGCAAGTGCTTTCGGCTTGCTGTTTTGCACAAAAATGCGTGTTGATTTTTGACACGCAAAACTGTGTATGAACGAATGGGGGCGACTGGCATGCCAAAAGTAACAGATCATATCAGAGATTTTTTTGCAATGCGCGATGACGATGATGATGACTATGAACTGCCGCTGGACGAAAGCCGGAAACTGATCCGTCCGATCGGGACAGTCAAAGCAGTGCCGCATACCTTCCGTACCAGAAACGGCGTATCCGGCGGGCAGGCTCCCGATCCCGGTCAGGCAGTCATCCTGCCGCTGGATGATGAAGCACAGGCGCTGCTGGAGCTTGCAAAAGCCGTGCGGGATAAGGCATATGCAAAATATTCCGGATTCCGTGTCGGGGCTGCGCTGGTCGGGGCATCCGGACAGGTTTATCTGGGTGTCAACATCGAAAACGCATCCTATCCGGCAGGCATCTGTGCAGAGCGTTCGGCGCTTTGTGCTGCCGTATCCGCCGGCGAAACCGCATTCACGGCGATCGCTGTGGTCGGCGGCTATGAAGATGAACCTTGCCATCCCTGCGGCATTTGCAGACAGGTGCTGGCGGAATTTTGTCCGCCGGATTTTCCGGTGATCCTTGCGGACGGCATCTATTCCCTCGGCGGATTGCTGCCGCATTCCTTTGCATTGCAGGAAACGTAAACAGGAAAACCGGCAGGAAACCGATGCTGCATTTCGGTTTCCTGCCTTCTGTTTCGGGATAAAATGAATGGTGGTGTTATGATGCGAAAAGGCATATCAATTCTGACGGCTTTTGCGCTGCTGCTGCTGTTTTGCTGCGGCTGCGGGGAAGATGAAAATGTCATCAAGGGCGCAGGACATTCGTTTTCCTATACGCTGGTGGGCAATCCGGATACACTGGATCCGCAGCTTGCCGTGAATGCCTCTGCACAGACGGTTCTGTGCAATCTGTTTGAGGGGCTGCTGGTCACCGGTGCAGACGGCAGTATCCGGAACGGTGTTGCCGAATCCTATGAGATCTCGGAAGACCGGAAACATTATACGTTTCATCTGCGGGAAAACAACTATTGGTATCAGGCGATCGGGGAGAACGTCAGCTTTGATGCGGATGCAAAGATGAATGTCACGGCAGAGGACTTTGTATTTGCGTTTCAGCGGCTGTTTGATCCGGTTTATCATTCTGCCAATGCCGAGGCGTTTGCCTGCATCTCCAATGCGCGGGATATCATGAAGGGCATCATTTCACCGGAAAAGATCGGCGTGCATGCGGCTGACCGCTTTACGCTGGAATTTACGCTGGATTTCCCCAACAGCAATTTTCTCACGCTGCTGACGACGACCGCTGCGCTGCCTTGTAATGCGGCGTTTTTTGAGAGCACAAAGGGGCGTTACGGTCTGGATGAGGAATCCGTGATGGGCAACGGCAGCTTTGCCATGCAGCGCTGGCTCTATGACCCCTACGGAAAATATAATGTGATCCAGCTTGTGCGCAATAAGCTGAATCATGAGGAGCACCGCGTCTTCCCGACCGATCTCAATTTTTATATCGAGGAAACGGACGGCGATGCAGCCCGCATCTTCACAGAGGGCAACACCGATTGCTATGTGAGCACCCAGAACAGCCTGATCGGGCGTGCGGATTATCATACGCAGCAGGCTTATACGATCACGCTGGGACTCATTGCAAATCCGGAATCGCATTTTGCCGATATCAACGTGCTTTCTGCGATGGCGCTGACGCTTGACCGCGGTCTGATCCCGACCGACCATCCGGATATCCAGCCGGCTGCGGGCATCCTGCCGCCCGGTGTGACGCTGCTCAATAAAAGCTGCCGCGAACTGATCGCAGATTCTGCATTTCAGGTTTATGATCCGCCCGAAGCTGACCGGTTGTATCATAAGGCGCTGCGCAAACTGCGGATCTCGGAGCTGGAAGAATGCAGAATCATGGTCTGCGCCGGTATGATGGATTATACGGTTTTGCTGGATCTGCTGGAAAAATGGGGCGCGGAGCTTGACCTGCATTTCCAGATCGAGGAAGTCACCGAAAGCGAATATGACAGCCGTCTGGCATCCGGCGATTATGCAATGGCGCTGTATGCCGTCAGCGGCTCCACACAGGATGCATCTGCGGTGCTGGCACGCTTCCTCACCGATCCGCAGCTCCATTGCAGTCAGCAGAAAGAACTGCGTGCGCTGCTCGATCAGGCAGCAGCCGAACCGAATCTTGCAAACTGCGTGGAGATCTACCGGCAGGCAGAAGAAACCGTCCTTGCAGATTATTGCTTCCTGCCGCTGTTCTATAAGCAGCGCTATCTGATCTGCAAAAGCGGCGTTGCGGATGTGATCTTTAATCCGTTCAGCGGGCAGGTGCAGTTTACCGAAGCAAAATTTTTGAATTGATGCAGATGAAGGATGTGCAATATGAAAGCGATAACATGGAATGTGAACGGGCTGAGAGCCTGCGAAAAGAAAGGATTTGCTGACTTTTTCAAAGATGCCGATGCCGATTTCTTCTGCATTCAGGAAACCAAGATGCAGGAAGATCAGCTTTCGGCGCTCAAATGGTCGGCTGCGGATGCCGGCTTCCATGCCTATTGGAACAGCGCGGAGAAAAAAGGCTATTCCGGCACGGCGGTCTTTGCAAAACAGGAGCCGCTGCGGGTCACAAAAGAGATGGAAACAGGCGGCGTTTCCAATGAGGGCAGAGTGCTGACGCTCGAATATCCCGCGTTTTATCTCGTGAATGCGTATGTCCCGAATGTGCGCCGCGATCTTGTCCGGATCCCGCTGCGGATGGAATGGGAAGACGCGCTGCGTGCACATTTATCGGCGCTGGATCAGGAAAAACCCGTGCTCTATTGCGGTGACCTGAACGTCGCACACCAGCCCATCGACCTGAAAAATGCAAAGTCCAATGAGGGCAATGCCGGCTATACGCAGGAAGAACGCGCCAAACTGACCGAGCTGCTCGCTGCCGGCTTTACGGACAGCTTCCGCTTCCTGTATCCCGACCGCACGGATGCCTATTCGTGGTGGTCTTATATGGGCAGGGCACGCGAGAAAAATGTCGGGTGGCGCATTGATTACTGGCTCGTATCCAACCGGATCGCACCGCAGATCCGCGATGTCATCATCCGCAGCGAGGTCATGGGCAGCGATCATTGTCCGGTGGAGCTGCTGATTGATCTCTGACCGCGCCGTTACAGAAAATTACGCTGATACAAGGAAAATAATCATATGAAACGGCACCCGGAGTCTGTAAACAGCATGCAGATTCCGGGTGCCGGTCTGTTCCGGCGGCATATTGCAGCACGTTCCCGCATATTGTGAATCATCGGACAAATCCGGTGAAAGGGGAATCGAAAATGGCTGATAACCAGAACGAAAAGGCTGCATATCCCGAAGCGCCCGTACATCATGCGATACTCGAAAACCGGGAAACGCTGCTGCTTTCCGGTGTCACGGAGATCGTCAGCTTTGACGACCGGACGGTGATCCTGTGCACAATGTGCGGCGAACTTGCAGTGATGGGACGGGATCTGCAAATGCAGCAGCTCAGCACGGAATCCGGTGAAGTCCGGATCGAAGGCATGGTGCAGGCGCTCCGTTACGGCGACCGCGACCGCAGCCGGCAGATGAACCTGCTGGAAAGGCTGCTGCGATGATCGTCATTCCGGGCGTGCATCTGACGCTGCATGCAGAAACGATCCGGTTTTTAGGGAGCTGTCTGCTCGGCATCCCGATCGGGCTGCTGCTGGAATGCTTCCGGACGCTGCGTGCATGTCTGCCGCATCATTGCATTGCCGTTTTCTTAGAAGATGCGCTGTTTTCATTCGGGATATGCTTTCTGCTCCAGTGCTATGCTTGGATGTTTGCAGAGGATGTGCTGCGCTGGTATCACGCTGCCGGTGCGATGCTCGGTTTTGCAGTCTGGCTGCTGACGGTCGGGGCAGTCTGGCGGCGGATGCTGTGCCGGTTTCGCCGGTTCCGCAGAAAATTGTACATTGTTTTGGGCGGAAATACGAAAAAAAACATTCCTGCCGAAAAATTTGCCGAAAGCCCTTGACGAATCCGCTTCTTTGCGGTATAATGAAGTGTGGAGTTGCAGATGCATCTTCCGGAAAGAGAAGCAGCGGAATGGATCCGCAGTGTGCAGAACAGGGAGCGTTTGACATGGAACGAAATAAAGGTACACGGCGGGAAACCGCAAGATATCGCAGACAAGCGGTTTTTGACTGGGTCGTGGCAAGGCTTGTTGCGGTGATCCTGCTGATCGCCTGCATCATTTCCTTTGTCTCCACGCAGGCAACGCTGAATGAAAAACGGCAGGAGCTTGCGGATTTAGAGGAAGCGATCGAACAGGCAAAAGATGAGCGTCTGGAACTGGAAAAATTTGTGGATGCGGATGACTTGAAGGGCTATATGGAAAAGGCTGCCATTGAGGATTTGAATTATGCTTATCCCAATGAGCGCCGCTTCTATGATACTTCAAGAAACTGATGCATGTATGGCAGAAAGGATCTATATGCAACTGGAAATCGGGCAGGTTTATGAGGGTAGTGTCAAAAATATTGCACCATACGGCGCATTCGTTGAGGTGACGGATGCGGGCGGCAAGGACAGCGTCACGGGCATGGTGCATATTTCAGAGGTCGCAAACAGTTTTGTGCGGGATATTCATGATTTCCTGCATGAGAATGACCGGGTTCAGGTGAAGATGCTCGGCTTGAATCCGCAGGGGAAGATCAGCTTTTCGATCAAGCAGGCGAATGCGGGTCAGCCGGAGCAGGAAAAGCAGGAGAAGCCGCAGCGCCGTTCGGCAGAGAAGCCAAAACCCCGCGTCTATGAGCCGAAGCGCTCTGTTCCGCAGTCGGAGATGAGCTTTGAGGATAAACTGCTGCACTTCAAGCAGGCGAGTGAGGAGAAGATCTGTGACCTCAAGCGCGGAAGCGAACGCAGAAGCGGTTCCAGAAGCAGACGCTGAACCAGCCGCATCATCAATATGAGTCATGGAGCGCCGTGTATCGGGATGGTACACGGCGCTTTTTTTATGAAACCAAAGCTGCACCGATTCAGAAATGCGCGGCGAATCCCTCAATATATTTATACATAGAGCCCTAAACACGCATATAAACGAAATACGTCACTTTCATCGTTTTCAGAAAGTGACGTATTTTCGCGGGTTTTGAATGGTGGAGCATACGGGATTCGAACCCGTGACCCCCACACTGCCAGTGTGGTGCGCTCCCAGCTGCGCTAATGCCCCCTGTATGGCGGAGATGGTGGGATTCGAACCCACGGAGCATTTTATTGCTCAAACGATTTCGAGTCGTTCTCGTTATGACCACTTCGATACATCTCCGCGCATTATCGTCGGGCAACTGGAACCCGACTCCCTCATTATATCACATTCCGGCAAAAAAATCAAGAGGTTTTGTAAAAAAAAACTTGTGAAAAATGGAAAGAGTCTCTTGTAATTTTTCGTAAAGTATGCTATACTAATATATAGGAGTGCCAGATAGAATGAGCGCACTCGAAAATTCAAGGAGGGTTTTTCTATGGGGATTTTTGAAAAGAGGATCCGCAGGAAAGCAGCAGCGCTGCTGGCAGGCATCACGGCTGCCGCATCTCTGACTGCGGTACCGCAGCCGGTACAGGCGCTGGTCACCGATCCTGCGGGCGACTACGACAACTTCGCAAAGGCGCTGCAATATTCGCTGCATTTTTACGATGCGAATATGTGCGGGCCGGAAGTCGAAGACCACAGCCGTTTCAAGTGGCGTGCAAACTGTCATACATATGACGCTTATGTGCCGCTGAAACCGATGGACAAGAGCCTGCCGCTGAAAGAAATGGACGGCACCAATCTTTCTTCGGCGTTCATCGAGAAGTATCACGATATTCTCTGCACCGGTACAAAGCCGGATACCGTGGATGTTTCCGGCGGTTATCACGATGCAGGCGACCATGTCAAATTCGGCTTGCCGGAAGCCTATGCCGGCAGCGTTGTCTCGTGGGGCTATTACGAATTCCCGCAGGCATATGTGGAATGCAAACAGGTCGAGCATGTGGAAACGATCATCCGGCACTTCTGCGATTACTTCATGCGCTGCACATTCCGCGATGAAAACGGCGATGTTGTGGCTTTCTGCTATCAGGTCGGTGACGGTGACGTTGACCACTCTTACTGGCAGCTCCCGCAGAATGATACGATGGTGCGGACAGCATGGTTCGCAACGGCGGATAATCCCACCACATGCAATGTATCCGAAACGGCAGCCTGCCTTGCGATCAATTACCTGAACTTCAAGGAATCCGATCCGGAATACGCAGAAAAGTGTCTGGATTATTCGCTGGCACTTTATAACTTTGCAACGAAAAACGATAAGGCGATTGCCGATACCGAGCAGGGCCCGAAGGGCTATTACGGTTCGACCAAATGGGAAGATGACTATAG
>DMBA01000054.1 GCA_003446315.1 Ruminococcus sp.
CGCCGGGAAAGATTCATATAGATTTCATCCAATTGTCATAAGCTAACTACTTGACATTCAGGCTTTTTTGGGGTATAATGTTATCAGGGAAAAGTTGTTTTTTCCGTATATTGTACTTAGGAGGTCTGCATTATGTCTCTGACAAAGAACCCGAATGTCAATCAGTGGGTCGAAGAAATGATCGCCCTCTGCAAGCCGGATCAGGTCGTATGGATCGACGGCTCCAAGGAACAGCTCGATCAGCTGACCGCAGAGGTCACATCTCTGCCGGACGGTCATCCCGACAAACTGTATAAGCTCAATGAGGAAAAGTATCCGGGCTGCCTCTATCACCGCACCCGTCCGAATGATGTTGCCCGTGTTGAAGACAGAACCTTCATCTGCTCCCGCAAGGAAGAAGATGCAGGTCCGACCAATAACTGGATGGATCCGAAGGAAATGTATGCAAAGCTCACCCCGCTTTATGACGGCGTGATGAAGGGCAGAACCATGTATGTCATTCCGTACAGCATGGGCCCGATCGGTTCTCCGCTTGCAAAGGTCGGCGTTGAGGTTACTGATTCCATTTATGTTGTTCTGAATATGAATATCATGACCCGTATGGGCACCAAGGCTTTCGAGAATCTCGGCGATACTTCGAATGACTTCGTGCGCGGTCTGCACTCCAAGGCAGATGTTGATCCGGAAAACCGTTACATCGTACAGTTCCCGGAAGACAACACCATCTGGTCAATCAATTCTGCATACGGCGGCAACGTTCTGCTCGGCAAGAAGTGCTTCGCGCTGCGTATCGCTTCCTATCAGGCAAAGAACGAGGGCTGGATGGCAGAGCATATGCTGATTCTGGGTCTCCAGAAGCCGGACGGCGATACCAAGTACATCTGTGCAGCATTCCCGTCTGCATGCGGCAAGACCAACCTCGCAATGCTGATTCCGCCGGAAGGCTACCGCAAGGCAGGCTACAAGGTCTTCACCGTTGGTGATGACATTGCATGGCTGAAGCCCGGCCCGGACGGCAGATTGTATGCAATCAATCCGGAATTCGGTTTCTTCGGTGTTGCACCGGGAACAAACGAGAAGTCCAACTACAACGCGCTCGCATCCACCAAGAAGAATGCGATCTTCACCAACGTTGCACTGGACAACTCCGACAACACACCGTGGTGGGAATCCCTGACGAAAGAGCCGCCGGTTGATGCAACCGAGTGGAAGGGCGCAAAGGTCAACGGCCCTGAGTATTGCGCACAGGTTGACGCAAACGGCAAGCACCTGACCCTTGCACATCCGAACAGCCGCTTCACCGCACCGGCAGAGAACTGCCCGTGCATCAGCCCTGAGTTCAACAATCCGCAGGGTGTTCCGATTTCTGCAATCATCTTCGGCGGCCGCCGTGCATCCACGACTCCGCTGGTATATCAGTCCTTCGACTGGACACACGGTACCTACATGGGTTCCGCAGTTTCTTCCGAGACAACCGCAGCAGCGACCGGTGCAGTCGGCGTTCTGCGTCATGACCCGATGGCAATGAAGCCGTTCATCGGTTACAATGTCGGTGACTACTGGGCACACTGGCTCGAAATGGGCGAGATCCTCGGCGACAAGGCACCGAAGATCTTCAACGTCAACTGGTTCAAGAAGGACGCTGAAGGACACTTCATGTGGCCGGGCTTCGGCGACAACATGAGAGTCCTCGACTGGATCATCAAGCGCTGCGAAGGCACTGTTGATGCTGATGAAACCGCAATCGGTTACCTGCCGAAGCCGGAAGATATCAACATCGAAGGTCTTGAGGGCGAGGTTGATCTCGACCGGATGAAGGCTCTTCTCGCAGTTGACAAGGATCTCTGGAAGAAGGAGATCGCCGAGATGCGCAGATACTACAACGATGACATCAAGGCAAAGGGCGGCAAGATTCCGCAGGCTCTGTATGATGTTCTCGACAAGATCGAAGCAAATCTCAATAAGTAAGATCAACAAAGAGACTCCTCTGTTCGCAGGGGAGTCTTTTTTGTGGTGACAAAAACAAATCCCGCCCGATTGATTTCGGACGGGATATTTTTATGAAATGACCTTTCCTTTTTTGGGTTTCTCGACCGGTGCAGGCGTTTCAGAGCCGCCGCGATCGGTAAAGAGGCGATCCTCGTCATCATTGGTGTGATCGTCTTCCGGATTCTGCTCACCGGAAGCCTCGTAATAGGGATTGATTACATATTTCTGAATGACCGGATAATGCACAAACATCACGAGATAGCCGATGAACGCAGCCGGGAAGAAACTAAGCAGGAACATGAAATAGCTGTGGATAAAAATGAGCAGCACCATCAGACCGATCATAGCAGCCGCACCGAGCGTTGTAATGATGCACTGTTTGAGAGACAGCCCGACGAGCATAAACGCATTTTTGAGCACATTGCGCTTATTGAGCGTTGTAGCAGCCTGTAACGGCAGGATATAATAGTTCATAAAGAGCACGATCAGCGCAATGGCGAGTGAAATGCCATAGGGGATATAGATGGCGCTGCTGCCGGATTCCAGAGCGATCTGCGGATAGACATAATATCCGGCGATGATCGAAGCGATCAGCACGGCATCAATGCACCAATAGAGGAGCGCGGCACCGAAATTATTCTTGAATCCTTTTTTGAATTCCTCACCGAAAAAGAACGGTTTATCGAGCACAATGAGCCGGAGAATGCGGGCGCAGCCTGCCATGACAGGCCCCTCAATGAGAAACTGCACGATGAGCAGAAAGATCGTCATAGCATTGGTGAATTTGTTATTGGTATCAATGTAGACAATCAACGAAAGAAACATCGGGATATGCAGCACAGAAAAAACAAGATTGAGGGTAATGAGTTTCCCGAAATTCCGGAACAGCAATTCCCAAAAGCGGAAGAAGGGCTTTTTTTTCGGAGCATTCGGATCAATACCCGGTCCGGCATTTTGCCAGCCTCTAAAGAGACTCAAACGAAACACATCCTTTCGGTTGACAGAAAACGCATTACAGCGTGAGTAAACGGTCATTGAGCTGCCAGAGCAGCAGCGTATGAAGCCCGGCAGCGCAAACAGAGAGCAGCGCCCATGTCAGCATACCGGTGAGATAGGCAGAGAGTGAACATGGCATTGCGGCATCAGATTGCGGATGCAGCAACAGCGTGGTCATATGATTTGCAAGCAGGAGCGCATCTTTAGCGGCACGACAAAGCAGCAGCGTGCTGAGGAATCCGAAGGGGAGCATCAGTACGGCAGCGATCACGATTCCGTCACGCACCGGAAACGTTACAAAGAGCTGTGCCGCAGCGCACCCGAAAGCGAACCCGCGGGAGAGCAAAAGTGCGAGTACGGTGCATTGACCGAACGCCGCGCAGCCGCTGAGCAGAATCCCGCCGAGCAGCAGCAAAACGGGGCAGAGCGCCTGCAAAAAGACCGCACGCAGTGAGCGCATCGCGTCAGAGACAGCCAGTCCCTGCGTGAAAACGGAAATGTCCGGCAGCATCCCGCGGCTTTGCAGAAACGCGCCGAGACAGATACCGGCGAAAGACCAGCACATGAGCAGCCTGACAGGATCCGGCAGCCGGAATGTCAGACGGCTTGTCCTTGCGGACATCGTATGATACAGCAGATGAGACATAGATTTCATAAGCATCCCTCCGCAGTATCATATGCGGACATGCGCAAAAATAGAATCAGGGACGTTCCGCACCGGCGAGCGCATAAGCGCGGTTGGTGCAATGTTCGCAGCAATCGGATACAGCGGCGGTGAGGTCATGTGCATAGAGCTGATCGAGTCCGGCGAGTGTTGTGCCGCCGGGAGAGGAGACCATCTTGATCAGTTCGTCGATGGAATAACCGGAATCGGTCATCATTTTTGCAGAACCGATCATTGCCTGTGCAAAGAGGCGGAGTGCCGCGCCGTCATCGAGTCCTTCTTTCTTTGCGAAATCGAGGAAGCCCTTTGCATAGAGATAGAGGAAAGCAGGGCTGGAGCTGTTGACAGCAATGATCTCGCGCATTTTATTTTCCGGAATTTCCTCAGCGATGCCGCAGGTAGCGAACATCTGCATGGCAAGCTGAAATTCGTCATCGGTGATGCCGTCGCATTTTGCGAGTGCCGTTGCGCCAAGACCGAGCATCAGCGGCGTATTGGGCATGCAGAGGATAATGCGCGCATCGGGGATCGTATGGGAACGAATAAACTCCGCAGAGATACCGGCGCAGATCGAAATGATGACCTGTTCCTTGCGGATGGTGAGCTGATCGAGCACATCGCCCAGCACCTGCGGCTTGACGGCAAGCACGAGGAAATCGGAAGCATCTGCGAGCGCCTGTTCAGAAGCGGCAGGCGCAACGCCGCAGTCTTCGAGTTTCCGGAGCTGATCGGCATTTTTATCATAGGAGAGGATTTTGCTGACAGCGCCGTTTTTGCAAAGATCAGAAGCGGAGATGCCGCGCATCATAGCGGTGCCCATATTGCCGGCACCGAGAAAACCGAGTGTGATTTGTTGATTCATGGCAGAATTCCTTTCTTTGTCAGGGCATCGCAGAAAGCATCATAGAGATAGAGCGAACCGAGACCGATAACGGGATGACCGGAGTCGCATGCACCGCTGACCGCCTGCAAAACGGAATCGCAGGGGACAGCAGGGATGCCGGCAGCGCGGAAGACATCAGCGAGCTGCGCGGCGGAAAGCGCACGGGGATTATCCGGCGTAACGGTAAAGATTTGATTTGCAAGCGGGGCGAGCAGTGCGGGATACTGTTCAAACGCCTTATCCGCCATCACACCGATGACGAACGAGAGGGAACGGTTTTCGCCGAAAAACTGCGTCAAAGCAGAGACAGCAGCCTGCATGCCGTCGGGATTATGTGCACCGTCAAACATGACAACGGGCTGTTTTGCGAGCAATTCCATACGACCGCGCCAGCGGCAGTCAGCGAGTCCGTTCCGCACAGCGTCATCTGAGATCTGCAAGCCCTGATCGCGTAATAGGGAGACAGCCCGCAGCACGATGGCAGCATTTTCGGGCTGATAAGTACCGGGAAGACCGAGGTGCAGCTTATCGAAAGCCGGACTGAAACAGTCTGTACCTTCCGGAGACATTCTTATGATTTCAGGCGGTGTATCGGGGAAATACAGCGCACTGTGCATTTTTTCGGCATAAGCACGAATGACCTGCACCACATCCGGATCAGAGCACCCGGTCAGAACGGGGCAATCCTGCTTGATGATCCCGGCTTTATGGGCAGCGATCTCCGGCAGAGAGCTGCCGAGAAACGCGCAGTGATCGAGCCGGACATTGGTAATTACCGAGAGCAAGGGATGCGCAATGACATTGGTGCAGTCGGAGTCGCCGCCCATACAGCACTCAATGACAGCGATCTGACAATGCTGCTGCCGGAAGACTGTAAAAGCAGCCGCCGCAAGGATCTCGAATTCCGTGGGCAGGTCGTCCATTTGTTCTGCACAGGCATGCACTTCGGAGATTGCCTGTGCAAAGACATCCGGCGGCACGGGGATGCCGCCGATCTGAAAATAGTCAAAAGGGGAGCGCAAGGCAGGGGAAGCGAAATGACCGGTCACATAACCGGCTTTCCGGAGCACGGCAGCGAGCATAGCGCCGACGGAACCTTTCCCGTTCGTGCCGGAAATATGAATGGTTTGATAGGCATTCTGGGGCATTCCAAGCCTTGCGGTCAATTCAGAAACGCGCTCCAGACCGAGCTTATAGCCGCGGCTGGCAGCCTGCCTGAGATAGCAGAGCGCTTCGGAAGCATTCATTTTTTATTCAGCCTTTCGATCTGCGCAGCGAAGGGTTTATTCATCAGCAGCGCAGTAATGATAAGCGTTTCGACAGAGCCGATCACGATATACAGCGGCACGCGGAGCATGACCTGCGGCAGGGTATAGTGAAAATAGAGCACCAGACCTGCTGTTTTGACGATCATAGAACCGATGCAGTGTGCACCGAGCACGGTGAGCAGATTCCGGATCAGACCGGGCATCTGCGGAAAGCGGATATCCGGAACGGTGCGGAAGAGCAGACCTGCGACCAGACCGACGCAGCCTGCACCGAGGGTAATGATGGGGTTAATAGAATAACCGACCATCAGGCAGCCGACGAGGTCAGCGAGGACACCGGTCAGAAAGCCGGCAGGCGCACCGAGGAACATACCTGCCATGAGGATCGGGAGATTCTCAAAGCTGATGCGGAATGGCCCTGCATTAAAAGCGAGAAACTTGCCGAAGATGATGCTCATAGCAGCGAGCATCGCCATGATCGTGAGGACGCGCACATCCTTGAGCGCAGCGGTGGAAGAACGAACATTTTTCATAATAAAACACTCCTTTGTACAATAAACTGAATGCACAAAGGAGTGATGAGATTCCCTTATGCCTCAGCGGGATGCGAAAGCCTTACCGCAAACGCAGCGCGTTTTTCGTCCGCACGGCAACTCCCCGTCCGCACGGCACTTTACGCAAGGCTTCCTACTCTGACGCAGGATCGGGATCCTGCGCGGCATACATAACGGATATATCAGATGCTGATGACTTTTGTGAGGTCGTAGATATCGTCATCGAACGGTTTTGTCATCTTGAGGGCTTCCTGGATGTCATAGTCCACGAGCTTCGTGCCGCGGATACCGACAACGCGGTTGCCGATGCCTTTTTCGAGCAGATTGACGGCATAGTTACCCATCTGGCTGGCGAGCACTCTGTCGCGCACAGTCGGAGAACCGCCGCGCTGGACATGACCGAGGATGGTTGCTCTGGATTCGATACCGGTTTCCTTCTCGATGCGCTCAGCGATCTCAACGGAGTGACCGACACCCTCAGCAACGATGATGATGAAGTTCTGCTTGCCGATCTTGCGGCTTTCCTGCATCTTGCAGATGATCTCGCCGAGATCATAGGGCTTTTCGGGGCAAAGAACTTCGACAGCGCCGCAGGCAACAGCGGTATTGACAGCGATATAGCCTGCGCCTCTGCCCATGACTTCCACAACGGAGCAGCGGTCATGGCTGTGGCTGGTATCGCGCAGCTTATCGACAAGTTCCACAACAGTATTCATTGCAGTATCATAACCGATTGTGAAATCAGTGCTGGAGATATCGTTGTCGATGGTACCGGGAAGACCGATGGTCGGGATACCGTGTGCAGAGAGATCGCCTGCACCGCGGTAGGAGCCGTCGCCGCCGATGACGACCAGACCCTCAATGCCCATATCATGACATGCCTGTACGCCCTTGAGCACACCGGCTTCGTCCTTAAATTCTTTACAGCGTGCAGAAAAGAGCTTCGTACCGCCGCGCTGGATGATGGAAGACACAGAACGCGCATCCATCTCGTACATATCGTGGTTCAGCAGACCGTTATAACCTCTGTTGATTCCGACGACCGTCATACCCTTATAGATACCGGTACGAACGACTGCACGGATTGCTGCATTCATGCCCGGCGCATCGCCGCCGCTGGTGAGAACACCGATTCGTTTCATAGCTTTTTTCCTCCTCTTAATTCCATGCCGTGCGAGAGGTGCGCGGCATCATCCTTTTACTCGTGCATAATCTGCCGATTATTATTTTACTACTTTTTTCTCGTTTCGTCAAGGGGGTACGGCGGGATTTTACGCAACGTACACAATTTATTTTCAGCGTGCGGCTGAAACTATGACGGGCGGCTGAAATTCCGCTGTCTCCGTGCCTGTTCATAGCGGCGTTTTGTAGCGAGTCCGCCGCGGATATGCCGTTCCTGTTTATTTTTTTCGATGATCCCGCGCACCTGTGCATAAAGACCGGCATGCACAGCAGGCAGCCGCACGGTAATATCTTTATGGACGGTGGATTTTGAGATGCCGAAGACGGCGGCGGTGCTGCGGACAGTTGCCTGATGCTCTGCGATATACATACCGAGGCGCACGGCACGGTCATCGAGTGCCTGCAAGCGGTCAGCAGCGGCATGAAGATGCTGTTTTTTCAAAAATGCTCAACTCCTCGCATGAACTCCGCATTCGGGCGGAATCCTGTCTGGTGAGAGCATATGCACGGGCAGGCAAAAAAATGAATCTGCGCATTTGCAGCAGAACGGGCAGACAGCCGGAGAACGGAGTCTGCCCGATGGTATTATTTCTGATAAGCAGCGAAAGCGTTGTCAACGGTTTTCTGCTCGCAGGGCTTGGTGAACATGGAGATCACCGGCACAAGCACGATCGAGAGGATCATGAGCAAAGCGCCTGCGTTGATGGGAGAAGCGAGGTTCAGCGGCAGACTTGCAGCCCACTTTACAAAACCGGCGAAGCTGTCCTTGAAGAAGGTGAAGATGCACATATGTGCAACGGTGGAGATGACACCGAATGCAAAGCTGACCCAGACAGCGGTTTTTGTGGTTTTCTTGCTGTAAAGACCCCAGAGGAACGGGCCGAGGAAGGAGCCGGAAAGTGCGCCCCAGGAGTAGCTCATCAGCGTGGTGATGGCAGCATTTTTGTTCATTGCAATGATAACGGAGACGAGCAGGAAGAACAGGATCAGTACACGCATGGTGACAAATTCTTTTTTATCATCCATTTTGCCTTTGGAAGCCGGGCGGAGCAGATCATGTGCGAGGGTCGTGGAAGAAGTGAGCACGAGTGCAGAGAGGGTCGAGAGCGAAGCGCTGAGCACGAGCACGACCACCAGACCGATGAGCAGGGGCGGGAGTGCTGTTTGCAGCATATTGGGTACCATCGCATCGAATTCCGGTTTGCCGTTGGAGAGGATCTGGATGACATTTTTACCGGAAGCGTCATCCGGATCGAGCGTATTAAAGAGACGGTCGAAACCGCCGAGCAGATAGCATCCGCCGGACACGACGAGGCAGAAGAAGGTCGAGATAATCATACCGCGCTTGATGTCTTTTTCATCACGGATGGCGTAGAATTTGTGGGTCATCTGCGGCAGACCCCATGTGCCGAGGGAAGTCAGGATGACAACACCAAAGAGATTGATGGGATCAGGGCCGAACAGGGAAGCGAGCTTGCCGTCCTTGACATCGGGGATCTCCTTGAGGAGCGCGATGGAATCGGAAAGACCGCCGTTATAGTTGAGAATGCACATCACGACCGCAGAGATGCCGACGAGCATAATCATGCCCTGAATGAAGTCATTGACAGCCGTTGCAGAATAGCCGCCGAGCACGACATAGATCGCACTGAGCACCGCCATAGCGATCATGACATACTGATACGCATTGGCAGACTGCAAATTGAACGCCATTGCAAACAGGCGGGAAAGCCCGTTATAGACGGAAGCGGTATAGGGGATCATAAAGAGGAAAACGATAACAGCGGCAGTTGTTTTGAGAGCAGAACTGCCATAGCGCTTCATAAAGAAGTCGGGCATGGTTTTTGCATCGAGATGCTTTGTCATCAGGCGGGTGCGTTTACCGAGCACAGCCCACGCAAGCGTTGCACCGATGATCGCATTGCCGATGCCGATCCACGCGGCGGAGACACCGTATCCCCAGCCGAACTGACCGGCATAGCCGATGAAGACGACGGCGGAGAAATAGGCAGTACCGAATGCAAAAGCGGTCATCCACGGGCCGATCTTATTGCCGCCGAAGACGAAATCGTTGACGTTTTTGGTCTTTCTGGAAGTAATCACGCCGATGGAGATCATGACCGCGGCATAAACGATGACGACGATCAGCGTGATGATTTGGGAAGCTGTCATGGCAAATCCTCCTGAATATATATAGTATAGAATGGAGTCACGTCCGCTGCGCTTTTACGATTTAAGGCTTTTTAGCTGTAGAGCTTTAACGCAGCAAAGTAATTATAGCACATTTCAGATTATTTGTCAAGCACCGGAAATAAATCAAGCAATATTACGAAAAAGAGACATCCGAAATATACGGATTGTACGGAATGTACAATAAACAGATCGCCGAAAGTGCAAACAGAACAGCAAAAGACGTTCACGAGCGCAACATTTGAGAAACATGGAATTTTCATAAGCATTTTGGAATTTGTGCATGTTGTACAAGAACAGCCAAACATTTTTTGTTATTCATCCAAAGTTTCAAAAAGCCCTTTACAAGAATGAAAACTTGTATTATAATGTAATCAGCGAGGAAATACGCTGTTCATGGCGGAAAAACTCGAAAAAATATTACAATCAGTATAATGCAGACCGAAAAGATCAGATTTTATGAAAAAAAACGGTTCCGAATGCCGCACGGGAGCAGGAGCCGCGTGCTTTCATCGGCTGTCAGAAGGATGCATTGGGGTTGTAATCTGCATGAATATAATGGAGGCTTGTACTGGCTTCTGTTATATACTAAAAAAACGGGAGGGTTTTTTAAATGCACAGAAGAACGAAAATGGCTGTTGCCAGCATTCTTGCTGCCGCAACAGTCGCACCTATGGCTGTCACCAGCATCGCACCGCTGACCGCGTCTGCTGCTGATGAAGGAGCACAGATCCTGGGTGAAACCGACTTTACTTACAAGGCGCTTCCTTGGCATACTTGTGAGACGAGCCCTGCAAAACAGAACTTCAGAATTGAAGACGGCGCATTCCACGTCACCATCAAGACCGCACTCGGCGGTGCCGGCGCAAAGTGGGACCTGCAGTTCAGACACAGAAACCTGAACTTCTATGCCGGTGAGACCTATAAGGTCAGCTTCCAGGCAAAGGCAAAGAGAAACGGCATGGAACTGTGCTCCAAGATCGGTAACATCAAGGGCGATGAGGAGTACTTTGACCTGAAGCCGGAAGGCTTCGTAATGGGCCCGCACATGGGCGGCGGCGGCATGGGCTGGGGTTCCCCGGTTAAGCTGACCACAGAGTATCAGACATGGTCCGGTACCTTCACTCCTACACAGGACCTCAAAGGTGTTGAGTGGGCATTCCACTATGCAAAGGGCACCAACGGCGAAGGCGGAAACGCAGAGGATAAGGACGAGATCTGGTTCGATAACATGTCCATCGTCAATATCACTTCTGATAAGGGCGCAGCAGATCCGAATGCATCCTACGGCGCAACCAACCGTCATTTCAGCGGCCTTGAGAACAACTACATCTCTGTCAACCAGCTCGGTTATTTCCCGGATCTTGCAAAGATCGCAGTTCTGGGCGATAACAAGGGTGACATTCTCCACGGTGCAGAAAGCATCAATCTGTCCGGCACTTACACATGGGAGCTTGTAAACGCTTCTTCCGGCGCTGTTGCAACAAGCGGCACCACCACTGCTCCGACCAAGGACGCAGATTCCGCTGATAGCGTCTGCAAGATCGACTTCTCCGACTACAAGACTCCGGGTACATATTACCTGCGGATCAAGGGTCAGGATTGGAGATCCTTCGAGTTCAAGATCGGTGATGACATTTACACCGATACTTCTCACAACATGCTGACAAATGCCATCAACTATTTCTACCAGAACCGTTCCGGTATGGATATTGAGTCTGCATACATTACGTCCGGCAACAAAACCGAGCTGGCGCACCCGGGCGGCCATAAGGTCGATACTGCTTCCGTTCAGAAGATCTGGAAGAATGAGTATGCTAAGAAGACCGATGCAACCGGCACCTATGCATCTTCTACCATCACCGCAAACAAGGGCTGGTATGACGCTGGTGACCACGGTAAGTACGTTGTAAACGGCGGTATCGCTGTCTGGACACTCCAGAACATGTATGAGAGATCTCTCTATGCAGAGGATGAGGCTGTTCAGAAGAAGTTCGATGACAACTCCGGTACTGTAGTCATTCCGGAAGCAGGCAACGATATTCCGGATGTTCTCGATGAGTGCAAGTACGAGCTCGACTTCATCAGCGACATGAAGGTTGAATCGACCGAGCCGACATGGGGTCAGTATGCAGGTCTGTACTACCACAAACTGCACGACCACAAGTGGACCGGTCTGGCAACCAAGCCGTGGGACTATGAAGGCCCGACAGATCAGGGCGGTTGGGATACCGTTCGTATCGTTAAGCCGCCTACATTTGCAGCAACGCTGAACTATGCAGCTTGCGCAGCACAGGCAGCAAGACTTTGGGAACCGTATAACAAGGAGCAGGCAGCTACCTATCTGAAGTCTGCGAAGGAAGCATATCAGGCATATAAGAAGTACTACTACGAAGCTGATATGACCCCGACAGAGCATCCGGATGGATTCACATGCACCAAGGAAGAGATCAGAGAAGATTCTCTGTATGCACCGATGTTCCAGGCAAAGGGCGGCGGACCTTACGGCGATAACGAGGTTCGTGACGACGGCTACTGGGCAGCTTGCGAAATCTTCATCTCTGCACAGAAGATGGGCGATGCTGATGCAGCAACCTATCTCGATGAGCTTTCTGCATATAAGAACGCATTCGAAGTAACCACCAGAATCACCGGCGGTGAAAACAAGGATGGTTCTTTGACCACATTCAACTGGGGCAACACCGCATCTGCTGGTTCGCTGTCTCTGGCTATGCACAAGGATCTGCTCGAAGCAGCAGGCGCTTCTGCATCTGATATCGCTAAGATTGATAAATCCATCAAGGAAGCTGCTGATACTTACATCCAGACAGAAGCAGCACAGGGTTACGGTATCCCGTATCTCTATGATGGTCCTGGCTACAACGATCCGAACAACCTGGATCCGGATATCATCATCAAGGGTTATGAGTGGGGTTCCAACTCCATGGTTATCAACAACCTGATTGTTATGGCATATGCACATGACCTGACCGGCGATGTGAAGTATCTGAACGGCGTTACCCAGGGTATGGACTACCTGCTCGGTACCAACCCGCTGTCCTTCTCCTATATCACTGGTTACGGCTCTTACCACGAGAAGAGACCGCACCACAGATATTGGTCTAAGGAACTGGATGAGTCACTGCCGGAAGCACCGGATGGCGTTCTGTCCGGCGGCCCGAATGCAGGTCTCCAGGATCCGTATGTCCGCGCACTCGGATTCGTTCCGGGCGAGGAAGGCAACCCCTCTCAGAGATGCTTCGTAGACTCCATCGAGGCATGGTCTACCAACGAGGTTACCATCAACTGGAATGCACCGCTTGCATGGATCGTTGAGTTCCTGCAGGATAAGGATACAAAATATTCTTATGGCGGCGATCCGATTCCGCCCACACCCACTAAAGCTGACTGGGGCAACACCGACTGCTCCGAAGGCAAAGAACCCCGTGACCGCGTGGATGTTGGCGATGCTGTTCTGCTTGCTCGCTTCCTCGCTGAGGATTCTACGGCTACGATTACTGAACAGGGTCAGATCAACGCAAACGTCGTTTCGGGCGATGGACTGACCAGTGCTGATACCACCAAGATTCTGAAGTATGTCGCATTCATGATCGACTACGATGAACTGGGTACCGAGTCCAAGTAATTTCATAGATTACGATTTGAGGGCACATCGTTAAGATGTGCCCTCATTTTGTGTAATCGTCGTTGTATCAGATGTAGATGGAACAGATGAATCCGAAGTGGAAGCCGTCGTGCTATCGGTACTGATCGGCGCACAAGCAGCATAATCGGTAAACGTGACAAGCAGCGGCTGACTCGGTACCTCGAAGGAAGCCGGAGAACCATCCGCGGCAAAAGTCAGGGTATAGCTCCCGCCGTCGCACTGTCCATTGAGCGCCCACGAGCCGTCATCGAGCTGCAAATATGACGCATTGTCATCAGCAGCCGCCTGATCGAGCGAGTCAATGACCAGCGCGAGCATATTTCGGGCAGGGAGCGCCGCTTTTGGGATGGTAAAAGCCAACCCTTTGTAGCTGGCGCTGACCGCATTTCCATCGAAGGTGAGCACGACACCGGCGAGGGAAGGCGGCTCAGAGAAAGCGGATTCCCAAAGCCCGTCAGCATAGCGCGTCAGGAGCAACTGTGCAGACTGTCCGTCGCCGTAGGAGAGTTCGGCATTTGCGGAATAGGATTCATCGATCTGCGGAGAAAAATCGGAACTGATCGCAGCAGAAGTGCATGCCGTACAGAAAAAGCATGCAGGAGCGCAGAAAAAGAGGACATTCCTTGCCCATGAAAACGGTTTCATAAAAAGCACCTCTCAAAAAGTGATTGCAATTGAACGACCGTTTTATTGCGAGGGAATGTCCTCAGTCCATATTATTCAAAATCCCCGAACACCAGCGGGAGCTGACGAATGAGGTCACTTGGGAGCATAGCGCGTCTGGAGAACTCAGCAGCAGCGCAGTCGCCGGCAAGACCGTGTAAGAAAACGCCGATTTCGGCAGCAGTTTCGGGAGAAATGCCCTGCGCGGTGAGGCTGCCGATCATACCGGCGAGCACATCGCCGCTTCCGCCTTTGCTCATGCCGGAATTTCCGTTTGTATTGACGGAAGCATGATCGGAGACAGCGACGATCGTGCCGGCGCCTTTCAGCACGACGACAGTATTCGGATAGCGATTGGCGAGTCGTTTCGCAGCAGCGAGCCGATCCTTCTGGATCTCATCGACGGAGCAGCGAAGGAGTCTTGCCATTTCGCCGGGATGCGGGGTCAAGGTCACAGAGACTTTGGCTTTCTGCAATATATCTATGCGGGAAGCGATGACATTTAGACCGTCGGCATCCAAAATAATGGGACAATTGAGCTGCGGGATCAAAGAAAGCACAAGTTGTCTCACGCCTTCCGTCTGACCAAGACCGCAGCCGATAACGACACAGGAAGCAGATTCTGCGCTTTTGAGGATCGCAGCGGCGGATTGCTGTGTAAGATAGCCGTCCGGATCGGTCGGCAGGGGCAGCAGCATAGATTCCGGCGCATGTGCAATGACATTGCGGCAGGCATCCGGCTCAGAAGCGAGCACGCAGGTACCGACACCGCAGCGCAGCGCCGCCTGAACCGCGAGAACCGCAGCACCGGGCATCGAACGGGAGCCGCAGACAAAAAGGATCCTGCCGAAATTGCCTTTATGGGAATTTGCAGGACGATTGGGCAGTTTTTCCCGCACAAAATCCGAAGAAATATGCATCACGGGGTAGGTGAGCGCCTGAAAAGCGGATTCCGGAATGTCAATTTCGGATAGATAGATCGCACCGCAGTGTTCAGAGAGAGGTGCGAGGAACAGACCGGATTTTGCAGCGCCGAACGTAATGGTGGCGATGCAGTGCGGGGTATCTTCGGCGACAGCGCCGTTCAGACCGTTTCCGCCGCTTGGGATATCGACGGCGATACAGTTTTTATCGGGATCCTGATTGACAGTACGAAAAATTTCCCGCATAAAGGGGCTTAATTCTCCGCGGAACCCGATGCCGAAAACGCCGTCCACGATGAGCTGATGCTCAGCAACTGCGGCACGGATCGCATCCTGTTCCGAGAGGATGGTAACATTTTTGAGCAAGCGATATTTGGTATACGCAGTACGGGTTTTCGGAACGCCGGAGACAAGGCAGACGGTGATCGAAAACTGTTTTGAGAGTTTTGAAGCGGCAACAAAGCAATCGCCGCCGTTATTGCCGTTTCCGCACAGAAACAGGATGGCATTGCAGCTATGTTCCAAAGCGAAGTGTGTGAGGTGCTCAGCAAGACCGTTTCCGGCAGCGTCCATCATCTGGTCATAGGAAACGCCGGACTTATTGGCGAGATCTTCGAGCTTCATCATTTCAAGCGGTGTGACCAATTGCATGATACTTCCTCCAGTCAAACAGAGTAAAAAGCGCGTTTCTGTCAATGATCCTGCGGCAGGCGGAAATTGAGACTGCGGGGCAGGTGCTGAGAGAGATAGGAGAGAATGTCGTCATTGGGGGTCAGGATCAGGCGTGTCTGACCGTGCTCATTATGGAGAAAATCGGCATAATAAGCGGAGTCATCCTGTGCAGAGCAGGCGAGGACAAGCGTCTGATTATCCGAAGCGGGAGGCGCATCCGCAAGTTTGCCGAAAGCCTGAAACTGGTTGAGCGAGACAGTCAGCAGCGGTTTGCGTTTGCTTTGCCCCATGATTTTTGTGATGCGGAATTCGTCGTCAAACATGACATATTCGTATTCGATATCGCAGCGGGTACGCAAAAACCATGTACCGAAGCCGAAAATCAGGCTGCCGAGCAGCAGCAGATAGGCACCGGAACCAAGCGCAATGAACGTACAGAGCGCAGTCAGCAGGATGCCGCCGATCGTGACGGCAGTTTTTTGCATAGTGTTATCGAGTTTCGGAACGATCAGTTCTCTGTAATCTGAGCCGAGCATAATAGATCAAATAGCCTTTCTGTATTGGTTCGGGAATCAATGATGAACGTGCAGCAGACGGATTTATCAAGCATACGCCTGCTTCATGGATATCAGCCCCTATGGAGCCTAATTTGCATTACGAGTAAAATATACATATTTGCTTGCTTTTTGAAAAATGGGATTCCAAAGGGACAGTGTCACTTTGGCGGGGTATGGGGCAGCCAATGCCAACAACTTAAG
>DMBA01000005.1 GCA_003446315.1 Ruminococcus sp.
GATCAAAAAAATATGCTTGCTGTTCAGTTTTCAGGGTTCTAAGGTAAAAAAAGAGAGCCGGTGTTAATGGCAATGAGGATCCACCCGTTCCCATTCCGAACACGGAAGTTAAGCTCATTCGCGTCGACAATACTTGGATGGAGACGTCCCGGGAAGATAGATCGATGCCGGCACTCAGAACCCAGAGCATTTGCTCTGGGTTTTCTTGTAGACAGAAGAAGGGCCATTAGCTCAGTTGGTTAGAGCTCCCGGCTCATAACCGGTTGGTCCTGGGTTCGAGTCCCCGATGGCCCACTAAAAAGCGTTTCGACTTTTTGCCGAAACGCTTTTTTATATGGTAAAATGAACTTTTTCTATAAACTGAGGCTGTGTAACAATGCGTTACACAGCCTTTTTGCTTAGCTAAGTGTGATTTCAATTTCGTTGACTGCTTCCAGCATATCTGCCGGAAGGAAGTTGCCGTCAATCTTTTTGCCGTTCACGATCATTTCTTTTACGCCGTTTTGGAGATGATTTGGGTTCTGGATATTGATATTCAGACGCTTACCGCGGAACGTTTTGTGGATCTTGAAGCCATCCCATGCAGAAGGAATGGAAGGATTGATCCGCAAGCCTTCCAGCTCTGTGCGCATGCCGCAGATACCCTCAACGCAGCCGACCATGACGGTCGATGCAGTACCGGTCAGCCAGTGAACGTGTGAACGTCCTGCAAACGGAGAACGTGTGCTTTCGGTGAACTGTCCGTGCACATACGGCTCCATGACGCGGATCTCAGCCTTATCATTCATAGCAGCAGGTGCACTCTCCATGAAGTATTCAAATGCGCGGTCACCGTGTCCGAGCAGCGATTCTGCAAGGATCAGCCAGCCCTGCGACTGCGAGAAAATGCCGCCGTTTTCCTTGGTATCCGGATTGAAAATGTGCATCAGCGCACCGCTGAACGGATGGTCAATGTAAGGCGGTTCCAGCAGTTTTGCACCGTAAGGTGTATTCAGAATACGGTGTACGCTTTCCATTGCGGTTTCAGCCTGCTCACCGCTTGCAAAACCGGAGATGACAGACCAGCTCTGCGGGTTCAGCCACATATTGGCTTCCGGATCATTCTTTGCACCGACAATTGTGCCGTTTTCACGGATGCCGCGGATGAAGCGGTCTTCATCCCAGCACTTTTCGAGCGCATCTGCGAGATTTTTCTTTGTTTCTTCCAGATATTTGAGATATTCGGTATCGTCTTTTGCTTTTGCCATTGCGGTCATTTCGCGGAGTGCATACCAAAGCTGGAATGCAACGAATGTCGATTCACCCTTTGCACCGAGGCGCAGGCAGTCATTCCAGTCTGCGTGCAGACCGGCAGGCATATGATGGTCGCCGAGCCGTTCCATAGAGAAGCGGATCGCATTTTTCAGGTGATCGTAAACGGTATCCTCACCGCCGTTTGCATAAACGATCACTTCATCGAGGAATGCCTGATTTCCGGATTCACCGATATACTTCACGATGGTCGGGAAGAGCCAGAGTGCATCGTCTGCACGATAAGACGGGTGACCGGTCTCCTTCACATATTCCGGATCATCCGGCGTATTCTCATGACCGGCATTATGGTTGAACTTGACCAGCGGAAGACCGCCGCCGTTATCGACCTGCGCAGAAAGCATGAAGCGGATCTTATCCAGCGCCATTTCCGGATTCAGATGGATAATGCCCTGAATATCCTGCACGGTATCACGATAGCCGTAGCCGTTGCGTTCGCCGCAGTAAATGAGGGAAGCTGCACGGCTCCAGATGGATGTGATAAAGCACTGATATGCATTCCAGACGTTGATCATATTATTGAATTCATCGGAAGGCGTTTCCACTTCAAAGTGCGAGAGCTGCTCATGCCAATAGGAACGGAGTGCTGCAATTTCCTGATCGGCAGTGCCTTCTTTTTCATATTTTGCAAGGATCTCAGCAGCTTCTGCGGAATTCTTCTGACCAAAGACGAACGTGAGCACCTTGGTTTCGCCCGGATTCAGTGTGATATCGGATTGCAAAGCGCCGCAGGCATTGCTGTTATAGTTCATTGTGCCGTCGCATACACCCTTCTCAACGGCGATCGGGTTGGAATAAGTCCGATACGGGCCGATAAACGAAGTCAGGTCACCGTTTGCAGAGCTGACAGGCGCACCGACCATACCGAAGCAGCGTTCCATATGATTGGAGCCGGTTTCATCTCTGCCGCTGTTTTCATTGATATGCTCAATGATGCGGTTTCCGCCCTCAAAGCTCGTGCGGGAGATAAACAGTGTATATTGCAGATTGACCTGATCCTGCTGATAATTGCTTTCGTTGGTAAACTCGATAAATCCGGTGACAGCGAGTTTTCTGGGCTGATCGGAGCAGTTCGTGATCTTGCACTGCCAGACTTCATAATCTGCCGGAACAAAATAAGTTGTTTCGGTTTTGATGCCGCTGTATTCGGATGTGATGACCGTATAAGCTGTGCCGTGGCGGCAGACCGATTTATACTGATCCAGCGGCTTGCCGACAGGCTGCCATGAAGCAGACCAGTAATCCATATTTTCTTTATCTGTTAGATAGATGTATCTGCCGGGGAGTGCCATCATGGAGTTAAAGCGGAATCTGCCGATTCTGCCGTTTGCGCCGCTTTTCACGAAGCTGTAGCCGGCGGCGTTGTTGGTGATGATAGCACCGTATCCGGGGTCACCGAGATAATTGGACCATGCAGACGGTGTATCGGGTCGGGTAATGACATATTCTTTGTTCCCGAGATCAAAATAACCGTAATTCATATTTTTCCTCCTGAAATGAAAGGTAAACTGAAAGGCGGATGCGTTGAAAACGAACGCGATCCGCCTTTTCAACATACACTTTCATTCTACCATAGATTCAGCCAAAATGCAAGTGATGCGAGATGTTGTTTGCAAATTATTCACAAATTCGAGCGATTTCCTGCAAAAGCGGTGGAATCAACTGTTTTTGTCAACCTGATGGAATGTTTTCAGATTGCCGGAGATATTGTTGCGCTCTGCCAGCACACGCTCGACTTCATCCCAGGAAAGTCCCTGATTTGCAGCCAGCACCATGACATGATAGAGCAGGTCGTTGATCTCATTCATCAGCTCATCATTGTCGTTATTTTTTGCAGCAATGACGGTTTCGGTTGCTTCCTCGCCGACCTTTTTGCAGATCTTATCGACGCCTTTTTCAAACAGGTATGCAGTATAGGAATTTTCCTGCGCAGTACCGGCTTCAAAGGCAGCCTTTCGTTCCATAATGACCTTATAGATTTCCTGATAGACGTTCATGATTCATTCTCCTCGTGATAGATTTCCTGAAAGAAGCAGCTATAAGAACCGGTATGGCATGCAACACCGGTTTGCTTGACATTGACCAGAAGGGTGTCATCATCGCAGTCTGCGAAGATGGAAACGACTTTTTGCAGATGACCGGACGTTGCGCCCTTGTTCCAGTATTCCTGACGGGAACGGCTCCAGAACCATGTATATCCGGTTTCAAGGGTACGTCTGAGGCTTTCTTTGTTCATATAAGCGAGCATCAAAACGGTTTTTGTATCGACCTCATAGCAAATAGCGGGAATCAGTTCGCTTTTTTTGAAAAAGCGATCCAAATCATTTAAATCAACCTGAATCATAGTATTCTCCTTATACTTCGCTTTGTGTTTGTTTCAGCATCGCCGGATCAGAACGTCGTTTGCAGCTCATTTCGCTGACATCCAGCCGGAATACGGCGACTGCATTGATTTGTTGTTCCGGAAACGACCATTCCGTTTGTTTTGTGACCTGCCGCATGACAGCCGTCAGCCCTTTGATTTTTTCGTGCGGATCGGTTACAACGGAAAAGACACCTTGTCCGATGACACTTTGATAAGCAGCAGAATAACCGCATGCAGATTCTGCCGGAATGACCCGATAAGCGCCGTCGATCTCAAAGCCGACCGTTGGATTTTTCCGTGCAAGGTCATATTTTCTGCCGGCTTGTGCACCGTGGAACCAGAAGGTATAATGATCGTTTTCGCAAGTATAGCCGTAGTTCAGCGGCACGATATAAACGCCGTCCTGATCTGCAAATCCAATGCGCATCAATTGTTCCTGTTCCAGAAAAGCGGCAATCTCTGCGGGATCGTTCACAGCGCGGTCTTTGCGGCGCATGACATGCTGCATTTT